>JAZNWG010000385.1:0-2747 GCA_045593225.1 Oscillospiraceae bacterium | reverse complement strand
CACTGCGTTTTTGCTGCGCAAAAACCGCTCACGTTCGCGGGTCTGCGGTATCCCACCTCTTCCCTCTCTTTCCATAATCTTTGCATTGCACCAACGCATAAATCATGCTATAATTAGATTATCCCAAGGGGGTGCACCGATTCGGGAAATACAACGAGGAGGTATAACACGATGTGCAATTTCTTTACATTTCTCTGTGACTTCTCCGCGCTGTGCGAGTGGTTCAAGGGCCTTTGCGGCTAATTGACATAATGCGGGTCTAAAGCTCGTGAAATAATGGGTCGGAGCGGCTTTTGCTGCTCCGATCTTTTTTTGTGCTCCCCTTGAAAAAATACCGCTTATATGCTATACTTATTTTGATAAAGCATTTTGGGGGTGACGGGTGTGGAGCGCCTGCTTCGTATTATCATCATGATCTTAGCGCTGCCGATAGTGCTTGTGATGTTCGTGTTCCTCCTTATATGCAGCCTGTTCGTTAACCCGAAAAAGCAGTATGAGCGCGACAGTAAATTCTACCGCGCGCTGCTGGACGGCTCTACCACCTTTATCCTATGGAGCCTCGGTGTGCGCTACAACATCATCGGCGAGGATAAGTTCCCCGAAAGCGGAAACTTCCTGTTCATCAGCAACCACCGCTCAAACTATGACCCGATAGTGCAGTGGACGGTCTTCAAGCGCTTCAAGATATCCTTTATCTCCAAAAAGGCTAATTTCAAGATACCTATGTACGGCAGGACGATCCACCGCTGCTGCTTCATGCCGATAGACCGCGAAAATCCGCGCAAGGCTATGGAGACCGTAAACCGTGCCGCAAGGCTGCTCAGTGAGACTGAAAACTGCGTCGGAGTCTACCCCGAGGGCAAGCGCAGCAAGAGCTGTAAGCTGCTGCCGTTCCACAGCGGAGTGCTGAAAGCAGCTCAGAAGGCTGAAAAGCCGATCGTTATCTCCACCATCGAGGGCACTGAAAATATATTCAGAAATATAAAGCGGCTCAGAAAGACCGTTGTTACCATAAAAATCCTCGAGACCATGGACGCAGGGCGCGTCAAAACCACCAAGACCTCACAGCTCAGCGATCACTGCGCCGAGCTTATGAAAAAAGAACTGGAGGAGCAAACATCATGACCTATGCACTGTTTAACGCGCTTGCAGGCAATCAGACCTGCGAGGAGCAGTCACAAAAGCTTACTGAGCTTTATAAGGGAAAAGAGCTTTCCTTTAAGAGCATGGCAGGTATCGATTATGCGGAGTTCTTCGCCTCCCTCTCTCCCGAGGACGAGGTGATCATCTGCGGCGGCGACGGTACTCTCAACCGCTTTGTGAACGAAACAAAGGACATCGACATCAGTAACGATATCCTCTACTATGCCGCAGGCAGCGGAAACGACTTCCTGCATGACCTCGGCAAGGAAAAGGGCGAGCCCCCGTTTAAGATCGACCAGTACATAAAGGACCTGCCCTCCGTTATCGTAAACGGCAAGGAAACGCTGTTCATCAACGCTATCGGCTTTGGTATCGACGGCTATTGCTGCGAGGTCGGTGACGAAAAGCGAAAAAAGTCGAATGGTAAGCCTGTAAACTACACAAGCATCGCAATAAAGGGTCTGCTGTACGATTTCAAGCCCGCCAATGCAACTGTCATCATTGACGGTGTGGAGAAGCAGTACAAAAAGGTCTGGATAGCTCCCGCTATGCACGGCAGATTTTATGGCGGCGGCATGAACGCGGCTCCCACACAGCGCAGAGATGACCCCGAGGGCAAGCTGTCGGTAGTCATCTGGCACGGCTCCAACAAGCTCAAGACGCTGATGATATTCCCCTCTATCTTCAAGGGCGAGCACGTAAAGCACACCGAATGTATCGATATTGTGAAGGCTGACGAGGTGACCATCAGGTTCGACAAGCCCTGCGCGCTCCAGATAGACGGCGAGACGGTGCTCGGAGTTACCGAATACACCGCAAAGAGCAGCGCGAAGGTAAAGGAAGAAAGCAAGTCCGCACAGACGGTATAATAGCATAACGATCGTAGGGACACGGCTTGCCGTGTCCTTTGTTTTTCAGAAAATAGGTTGCCCCCTACAAAGAAACCGCAAAAAAATCGTGAAAATTCAGTGAAATTGTAAAAAAGTTCTTGCATTTTTAAATTGTTTGTGTTATAATAAATTCTGATAGGTTGTTAAAGGGGGAATTATACCCTTTAGCAGATTTTGACCTTTCAGATCACAGCGGCAAACACCGCTTTTCAAGGAGTCAGGCTTATGTCAGCGACCTTTGTTTCAGTAGCTATCGACGGTCCCGTTGGTGCGGGTAAAAGCTCTATCGCGCGTACTGCAGCTAAAGAGCTTGGTTATATCTATGTCGATACAGGTGCGCTGTACAGGGCTGTCGGTCTTTACTGCCGCAGAAACGGCGTCGATATCGCAGATATCACAGCGGTAGAGGCTGTGCTCCCCAAGGCTCACCCCGAGATACGTCTTATCGACGGCGTGCAGCATATCTATCTAAACGGCGAGGACGTTTCGGAGGAGATAAGGCTTCCCGAGATATCCATGGCGGCTTCCGCTGTTTCGGCTATCCCTGCTGTGAGAGCGGCTCTGCTCGACCTGCAGAGAGATATGGCAAAGACGAACAACGTCATCATGGACGGCCGTGATATCGGCACCGTGGTCAAGCTTTGCGCCGCCCAAGGTGCTTTCTTGGGGCACAAATTCCTGCGCAAAATAACGGTAATGAGTGTAGTTACCGTC
>JAZNWG010000384.1:0-10846 GCA_045593225.1 Oscillospiraceae bacterium | reverse complement strand
TCAGGCAACGGTATTGACATTATATGCTCCGTATGTGCTGCATATATATTCCAATATACTCCGTATACACTTGACATTTTCCAAAAAACAATATATAATATCAAGTAACAATATATCACACGAAAGGATGTAAACATGACTGTTAAACAAATCGCTGACGAGATAGGTGTATCCAAACAAGCTGTATACAAAAGAGCTACAGGAAAGCTTAAATCCGTACTCGCTCCGTATGTGTATACGGAATACAACCGTACGTGTTATCGAGAAGAGGGCGTACGTATCATCAAACAGGATTTTATAGACAACCCGTGTTCCACATCGAATACGGAACAGATTGGAGCAAATACGGAGCAATCCATTGTAAATGCTGTTGTTTCACCGTTTGCGCAAACACCTGCTGTAAACATAGGTGCTCCGAATCACATACAGTATACTCCACCTGTTAATACGGAACAGATAGGAAACGAATACGTATCTCATACGGATGTAGATAGTAAATTGAGAAACGAACTGGATGCAAAGATCGAAGAATTGCACCAAAAAGAGCTGGAGCTTGTGAAATCACAATCTGAAGTCGAAAAACTTGAAGAAATAATCAATCAGCTTAACCAGCGATTGACCGAAAAAGACTCACAGCTTCAGGAACAGCGTCTTGTCTCAGCTAAAATAGACGATGAGCGCAAGGTTCTGACTGCATCTTTGTTCCGAAACAATGAATTCATTGAAAAACTCATGCGATTGTCCTTATCAAAACGTGTTTTCGGATGGAAAAACATCCAGAAAACATTGATGGATTCGCAAAACAACATTGCTGACAACATTGTGGGGGAGACCCCGATCGATATTATTACTGACAACGATGATGACTAACTTGTGTTGTACGGTTCAGGAACCGTACGGATCTGAAATAAATGATTTTTTGACAACCTTACTCTAACTTGATATACATTTCCTTTCAGAGACACCCCTCGGACGCATCACGCTGCTGAGGGGTGTTTTTTTTCTCATTTTTTTTTAAATACATTATCAGAACATGTGTTCTGACGAATTGATACAAAAAAAAACACAAACACAAAAGGAGATAGTATCATGAGAATCAATATTGACGATCGATCAAATATTGACGTTGTGACCGACTACAACACAGGTGTTAAACCTCATTTTGCACCAAAAGGAAGCACGATGTCCGGTATAGCGTATTGTCCCGATAATTCAAACTGCGGAATATGTGTTAGCCATCTTGTTGTTTTCAATGACGGCAAAGTCGCAGGTTGGTTTGAGACACACTGTCCGCGCTGTGGAAGAGAACTAAACTGGTCTGATGCAGCTTCGCACATTTAAAACGAAAGGAAACAATGCATATGAATCGCACAATATCTACACACAACTGGACCTATGACGAGGTTAAAAAAGAACTGGCACGTTTTTCTGATTACACCACAGTAATACATCATACTATATGTCTTGATTGTGAATACACACCGTATGAAAACATGCAGCAAGTGATCAAATGGGTGACGGATTGCGGATTCAAAACCGTGATGTCAGTCTATAATGGCAGAAAATTTATACGTGTATATCGCTGACAAAAAAGGAATTAACACAAATGATCGATTGGAGCCCCATATATGAATGGAGCATCTGGCGATCTTAACATGAAAGGAGAAACATTATGAAAACAAAGTTTGCAGCAAATATTTTTACAGAAAAAGCCCATGCCATATGCATCACAACAAACGGCGTCATAAAAAACAACGGTGAAGCCGTTATGGGTGCAGGTATTGCAAAGCAGGCTAACCAGCGTTATATGCTCGCACCCAGACTCGGACAGAAGCTCAAGCTGTATGGCAACCATTGCTACGACATGGGTATCTATGATGGCAAGGCTATTGTGACATTTCCTACAAAGAATCATTGGAAAGACAACAGCAGCATCGAACTGATCGAACAGAGCTGCCGTGAGCTTGTCGCAATGGCTGATAAGAATGCTTGGACAAGCATCTTACTTCCGCCGATCGGCTGTGGTCTCGGTGGACTGGACTTTGAGACACAGGTGAAACCTGTCATTAAGAACATTCTTGATGACAGATTTACGATCTGTTTTCTTAACAACGACAGGGCAGGGGAGAGATAAGAATCTTTTCTCAAACTAACGAAAGGAACTAATAAATATGACATGTTATGTTGAAAACGGTACTGTATTCAGTATCTACACAAAAACAGGGATGCTTAGACCGGCTGTTCTGATACATGGTCCTGATGATATGATACTTAAGTATGGCGATTACGACGCGCTGATACCCGCATTGAAAATGTACGAAAAGTCGTATCAGAGCTTAGGTGATTCGGCATCAGGGCTTAAGCTTGTTGCCCTTGACGCACTCACAGCTGAAGAAAAGTGCTACGTCATCAATCGTATGATGAATTATACAGCAAGCGGCTTTGTAAAGGCGTTCTCAGAGCATATTTGCGACCCCGATGGTGTGGAGTGGCTTTATGCCGAAATGGAACGTGTTCCTGTGAAGCAAGCTAACAGAAAGGAGTTTTAATATGGCTAAGCTTATCAAAGTGACAGGTTTTTTGGTAGGATACGATGATACCGACGAAAAAGAATTGGCGCTTGTAGCAAAAGAAATACTCGGAAGCAAATTCAATTGCAAAGAAAAGCCTTTTAAAACTGATTCGGTTTCAATCGGACCTGATGATATTTTCTATGATGAAAGATATCATGACGACCCTTTGAACAGCATATTCACAACATTTGAATACTGTGACAATCGCTTCAGAAAAACCAAAATGACCATCTGTAAACCTGATTGTAAGAAATGCGCTCACAGTAATGTGTGCTATCTGAAAGAAACGTGCAACGATATTGATGCACAACTTGAAGAATTCGGTTGTGAAGACTTCTTGTTACGCTAATATCAAATCAGCTGCTTTCGCAGCTGATTTTTTTTCGCTATCAACACATGATAGCAAGCCCGAGTCTCCCGCCGATGAAAACATCGGCTTAGACTCTTTTGGGCTACCATTGCAAATAAATTTGCTATAATAAAACAGCCTGAGGTCTTGCGGAGCGCGCGGCAAAGCCAGCTTGCACCGCCTTACCTCTGGCTGTTTTACACAGCTTTTAAAACAACTTCTTGAAATATGTTGACAAAAAGTCGTTAAAAATCATTGTTACATAGACCGCATCATATGATGCGGTCAGCAGGTCTTGCGACCTGCCGAATTTTCACAAAAACGAAAAGTCAGCTGTTAAAGACTATAACCAGAGAAAAGGAAGTATGTTTATGAGCATTTTACAGGAATATCAGGAGATCAGAAGCAGAATAGGGGAGAAGCGTTATGAAGAAATCTGTGCATTTCTTGACGCAAATCCTCAGTATCAGCTGAGCGACGTGTATTACGGCAAAAAAGTCTGGGACGAAAGTGTTGCATGGGCTGTTAAGACTTACGGCAAAAGCAACGCCGTTGCAGCAGATGCTGCAAACACTGAAGAAGTGCCGTTTTAAACAAAAATTGAAAGGATGAATATCATGAGAGTAATAAGCAAAGACAACCGTAAAGCCGCATATCAGGGTATATGCGAAGCAATTAAGCTTGAACCGAGTCTGATCGCAGGCACTGACTGTCTGAACGACACTTGCGACGGATTTTGCAAAAATTGTAATAAGTGTCCTGACAACACCAGAACACCGTATGTTATCATCAATGGACGCAAACACTATATGCCAAAGATTTACGATGATTTTTATATAATCGTTTCATCTGACGGCGGCATCAGCACAACAGATAAGCTGACCGCGTTCTACAGAGTAATAAGTGAATAAATCAAACAAAGGCTGCAGCATCGCAGCCTTTGTGTTTATGCACACTGAAAGGAGTACAACATGGATATTCATAATATCACAGATAAACATCAGATACGAGAACTGCTCGCAAGAGGTCTGAAGCCCGGTAAAACGGTTAAGCTGTCCATATTTGACACATTTGTTTCTGTCACACTCGGTCTTGACGCCGAGTTTGAGGACATGTACTATATGACATTCAAAAATTATTATGATTTCAATGAAATGGTAGCTGACCTTGAGACAATGTTTGATGCACTTAGTGAAGCATGATCTGAACTACAAACAGGGCAGGGGAGAAGCGACAAAAAGTCGTAATAACCGTTTTAACGCTTCGCTTAGCAGGTGTCGCCACCTGCCGGAGTTTAATTAAAAAGGACGGAGTGGGGGATAGCTCCATAGCTGCCGTTCGACGGGTCCGGATTGCCCGAAGCAGAGCACCTGCTTAAATAAATATTTCGAGCTTGCAAGCTTCGCTCGGTGACCTCTGAACGCTTGAAAACCTGCAGCTGATGACAGATCCGTGTCAAAAAGTGCTGCAGACCGCACTGCGGTATAAAATAGCAGCCAATGATGACTGCCGAAACTTAATTAAAGAGCAATAACGCTCAAAAATCACTTATTTTTGAAAGGAAATCAAAACTATGAAAACATTCATCATCTCCACAACAAACTTTATCGCTAAGAACATCGCAATGAAGGCTCTCAAGGCTGTTGCAGACAATGATACTGCAAAGACTCTGTACAAGAAGGCTTGCATGAACGGCGGTAAGATCGTCATCACAACTGAAGCTGAGATGCAGACATGGCGTGACGCTATCAAGGCATACAAGCCTGAGAACACAACTGAAGGCAAAATCTACAGAGTTCTGGCTGCAAATGCTGTAAGAGGTCTGGATAAGAGACAGGCTGCAGCAGCAGTTGCTTGCTAAAAACAAACAAAAAAGGGTGCTTACGCACCCTTAATTTTTTTTCTTGCAATCGTTACCGTTTCGTGCTATAATAACGGGTAAGAACATCGCTACAACAACAAGTTGTTGTCGGAATGATAACAAAATTTATCGTGAGAAAGGGAATAGCATTATGAGAAAAATATTTATCTCGGGTACAGCTGGTTTCGGCACGAAAACTATAACGACCCTTCCTGATCAGATTAAATTTCTGCTTGATGAGATAATCCACGATGGCGACATGGTGTTAGTCGGCGATTGTCAGGGTGTTGATACTCTGGTTCAGGAATATCTTAAAAACGCGAAATGTGATAGAGTTGTAGTCTACTGTTCAGGCAAGACCTGCAGAAATTGTCTTGGCGAGTGGCCCATAAAAACCGTACTTGTTCCATATGGCATCAGAGGACGAGACTTTTATGCCATGAAAGACAAAGCGATGGCCAATGACGCGGATCTGGGTATTGCTATCTGGGACGGTAAGTCTGTTGGTACAGGTAACAATATTGCATATCTGAAAAGCATGAACAAGCCTGTAACCATATTCAGAACCGATCTGAACAAATTCGATAATCATTAAGTAACAGAAGATAACTGTATAACAACAGTTATCTTCTTATTTTTTTTTTGAATAAAACTGCCGAAGGCTACTTATAATACTTATAAGACGGCTTTATTATACTTATATTACTTTATATTACTTGCTGTTGTTGAATGCAAGTTGAAAACTTTTGCATACCGCATGGTTGACACAAAAATCGATACTCAGTTTTCAACAAATAACGACTTCTTGTTAGCATCATTATGACCTTTTGTCGGCTACAAACGACTTTTTGTTATTTAAAAACGACGATTTGTAGCTTGAAAACGACTCAATGTCGGCTACTTTGCGACCTTTTGTTGGTGAATGCGGCTTTTAACGACATTTTGTCATAATTCGTATTCCATATCGCAGTCAAACGATAAGTAACAGCTCAGCTTGTGCATCAGAATGGATTAAAAACGTTTAAACGACTTGCTGTAAGCATGCCCTATAAATGGCTTTGTTATGCGATTTCAGACAATTGTTTCTGCGACTTTAAGTCGGTTGTTCGGACTAATATTTCTTTTCTCAACGACTTCTTGTCGGCTGTTTCTGCGACCTTACGTCGGTGATATATCCGCTCACCTTATAACGACTTTTTGTCGGTCGATAAATTACTCCTTGTAAAAACGATAAAAATATTATTTATTCAAACGACCTTTTGTCGGTCAGCTCCGACGTCTTCAAACGACTATTTGTCAGTAATTTCATCGTTTCTGCGACCTTACGTCGGTAATTTTACCGTTTTAACGACTTTTTGTCGGCTAATAAATGATCTCTGCGACCTATTGTCATGAAAATGAATACGCATGTATTTAAACGACTTTTTGTAAGTCGCTGTATGTGGGAAAAAATTTCTAAACGACTATTGACAACCCTGTCGTTTTATGCTATTATGTCAATAGGACGGTGAGAAAAATGGCGGAATCTGAGAATAAATCATATCCAATAGTATATAATAACGATTATAAAGTGGTTACGGCAAACGATTTGATAAAAGGTCGTCAAAAAATGTCGTTGCGTGAAGCTCAGCTCTTATACATAACTATATCGCAGATCGTAAAAGAAGACCGAGATTTCAAAACGTACACCACATCAGTTGCAGCCTTAGCTGGATTCATGGGTATTGCTCCTGATAGCTTATACCGTGATCTGGAAAGTATATGCACCAGCTTGCTGCAGCGCGTCGTTAAAATAAAAATATCAAACGAAGACAACCCTCGTGACGCTAAATGGAAAGCATTCCAGTGGATAAGTTACGCCGAATACAGCAATGGTAAGCTTACTATTCGCCTGAACGATGAGATGAAACCGTTTCTGATCGACTTAATGTCACACTATTCACAAATATTGCTTGGTGCATTATGTTCATTCAGCAGTTTTTACAGCGCGCGTCTTTACCAGCTTATAGTCTGCGAAATAGGTGAGCACACCAAAGTGACAAAAGAGGAATGGAGCTTCACCTGTGAAGAACTGCGAGAGTTTTTCCAAGTTGAAAAGAATGAATACGCTCGTCCTCATGATTTGATAAAGAAAACCATCAAAGCTGCGCTCAAAGAACTTAATGCTTCAGACTTCGTCCATGTCTGGGATTATGAAGAGTTGCATGCACCGGGGCGGGGAAGACCGTTATGCGGAGTGCGCTTCAAAGCAATGATATTCAAAAATAAGGAAGAAAAAGATCATTATCTCAATGTCCAAAAACCGATCATCGATGCCATAAACGCTGACCTCAACGATGACAGACAACTTAAATTAAACACATAACATCGATCAGCTGCTTTCGCAGCTGATTTTTTTGTTTCACAAAACAACGTCAGGGACGTTGTCGGACTTTCGATAAAACACTATGCTAAACGAAAGGAAATTAGTACTATGTTTATCAAGAAAAATAGCAACATGCCTGTGGGCGAAGTTCATTATGACTGGGGTTGCGGTATTGAAACCGTAATATTCATGTCTATTGACAAGTTCTTTTCCGCAATCGAAGAAGCAATGCGCAATGATGAATTCTTTGCCTGTGACGTATTTGATAATCGTCGTCTTGAGAAGAAAACAGCAAGACTCGTTGCAAAACTGGAGAAAAAATATTCATAATGCATTGACCAACCATGTTTCATGGTAGGTCTTTTTTTTCATCACGATGACAATGTCATCGTCGAGCCGACAATAAAGCATGGATGAGCCGTGCTTGACATTTTATTTTGAAAGGATGTATAATAACCATGACACTTTATTTTAACTGTTTTGAAACTGCTCCCACAAAGGAGGCTCTTCACACAATCCTCAACACAGCTGTTGACACAGACGTCACTGTTCTTTATGACACAAATGATAGCTTCGTTTATGATCGTAACGTTGTTTCCGATGAATATATCGTTGATTCCATCATCGATTACATCGAGATGACACAGAATGACATCAACGAGGGGCTTGTTGTTACAGGCATGCTGGACGAAAACGTTGATGAAGAAGCAATGATCGACGCTATGTATCAGGAATATCTGGCTGAAACGGATGGTTTCGGCGACAGAGAAGATGCAATTCTTCACCATTATTGCGCATAACTACACGCACGGCTGCTTAACGCAGCCGTTAATATTGATCAAACAGAAAGGATATTTATTATGAGCAAGATAAATCATTCAACAATGACGTCTGAACCCAACGTATGCGTAAACTTTAATAACGGTGTTTGCATGTTGTCTATGGTGACATGTCCATCTGTGATAAGATGTGATGATGACAATAACAACAACATGCCTTGTGATGGCGCAGGGTTCAGATATCCGCTTAATCATGAAAAGAAGTGATGATATGAAAAAGATATCCTCATCAGACACAAAAATACATATAATGAAAGGAATAATACAACATGGCACCAAAAATCAAAATATTTAAGTATGCAGATACTGACACGCTTGAAGCAAAAGTAAATGATTTCTGTGAATGGCACACAGGCGTTGTATTAAACATTCAATACTCGGTAATTTATACGGGTATTGCGTGGTATAGCTGTTGTATAACGTACACAGATAAAACCGACGATGCCGATGTAAACAAAAGATCGGGATCCGCAATTCTCGGTTAATAAATATGCCACACAAAGATCAGAATCCACGACTACGATGGCGCTACTGAGTAAAACCAACTGTTTCACAGTTGGTTTTTTTCTTGCTATCACTAACTGATAGCAAGCCCTTGTCTCTAACCAGACTGCGGGCGGGGGACGAAGCCATGTAGTCTTTATTACTCCATGGCTTCGTCCAATACCACTGTTTTTGTCTAAGCGTCGTTCGGGTTATGATTCACATCATAACACCTCTCTGTGCTTATCCGAAAACAGTGCGTTATTACAGCTTTGACAATAAAAATATAATGAATCGAGAAAAAATTGCTGACAAAAAGTCGTTGAAAACAACGTTGTTACACAAATCATTCCATGCAACATGATCAGCAGGTCTTGTGACCTGCCGAATTTTCATTAAAAATGAAAAAGTCAGCTGTTAAAGACTATAACCAGAGAAAAGGAAGTGTATTTATGATCATTGAAGATTTTCTTGCCGTTCTTGGTGAATTACTCGATGAGTATAGCGATGATGACATTTACGGTGACACCGACGTTGAGGATATATATTATGCAAGCGGTGTATTGTATGACGGTTTCGATGTTTCCTATCACCCCTTTCTGGAAAAACATTATAATGTTGAATATATAAAACGCGCTGCGTATTTACTTGATTCATCTACATCAGATTGGTTATCTGATACGAAACCGGAAGAAGACGACCTTTATGACTTTATATATAACATCAGACACGCGATCGATGAAATAGGTGTTGACAATATCACTGATCTAATTATGAAAAACAGGAAAACATACAAACCTTGATCAAAATTTAAAAGTATTCAAAACATTCATTAAAATCAGCTGCTTACGCAGCTGATTATTTTTTTTTCTCGACAAAGTCTTCATGGCAATGCTCTGCGGTTCAACAGAACCTTGTAGCATAACATGGCTCCGCAGCTTGATCTGCTTCGCCATAATACAATTTGCTACCTCGGTACCGGTCACGGCGAAGCCAGTTCCCTTAACCGAGGCTTCAAATTGCAACAAAGCTTTAAACCAACATATGCATGCATGGAGAATAAATATGTGAAGCAACAGGGAAGAGGTGTTTCCAATCATTGTTTCATAAACTATGTTTTATAACATAGTTAGCAGTCGTTGCCGACTGCCGAACTTCCTTAAAAAGAAAAGTCAGCTGTTAAAGACTATAACCAGAGAAAAGGAAGTATATCATGAAATTTAATTATATTGGCGAAATTGTTGTCAGCAATAACGACGTGTTTATAATGAAGCGTATTGGTGATAATATGTATCAATCGATCCGTGACGACGTTCTTTCTGACGCATACAACAAAAACGGTCAGCGAGGACTGGACAGAGCTGTGATAGAACAGATGTGGGAAAATACAGTACTCGAGGGTAATGATCCCAGTATAAAACGATATAAGAGTGTTTTCTGGAGACCTGAAGCTATTGAGGCAGAACATGAATATCATGTAACTGTTTTCGATACGATGAATGCAAGACCAAATCCAGATGAAAAAGATATTGCCGAAGTTGAAGCGATCAAAAAAGCCGCTCTCGACAAATTCTTTGATGCCGTTGTAAAATGTCTGCCTGAAACATGATAAATTAGAAATGAAAACCAGAGAAAAAGGAGATGTATTTATGAATACTATTGAAAACGTTGTAACCAAAATCTGCGATCTACGTGATAATTGGCGTAAATATCGTGATTGCTGGCGCAAAGGTAGCTATTGTGCAATAATAACACTAACAGAGGAGATAGACATTATAGCTGAATACGAAGTTGATAGCAACTGGGACATAAATGTTTATTTACATCTGTACAACAAAACAACTGACAAATGTAATACAGATGACATTATCTGCAGACCGTCTGAGTCTGAATATGGCAGAGTTTCAAATACGACAATTGAAGCTCGCACAAAAGAATTATTCGATCTCGTGCTCACAAACAACGTACACTGGAACACCAAGACAGTGACAGAGTGCAGAACTGAATGGGAAGAAGAGTGGCGCAAGCTTCGTGAAACACTCTGATTCCATCGAATTTACAAACCAACATCAATCAGCCACTTTCGTGGCTGATTGTTTTTTTTATTATCAGGCTCTAACGGCAAGCCAGAGAAAAAGGCATTTGCAATCTGAGGATTGCAACATACTATTGCTACGATCCTACAGATCGCCGCAATAGTTGCCCTAGCTGTGAACAACAACATCCTGTTGAACCATGTAATGAAACCATATCATCAGAAACATTGTTTCAAATAAATGCGTCCCTCGTCGGGAGCATTTATTTTTTTGCGAACCACAAAACGTGCCGATATATCGGCACGTTGCATTTTTACGTGTAACAATATTGTAACAAAAA
>JAZNWG010000383.1:0-1615 GCA_045593225.1 Oscillospiraceae bacterium | reverse complement strand
TCAAAGCTTACGGAAACTGTATCGAGAGCATCCTCGGGGAAGCCCATAGTCATCAGCGAATTTCGCAGAACACGTCTGTCGTTTACGCGTACGGTAAACTCGCCGATTCCTATCTTGGAAAGAGCCTTTGCTGTAACATTTATCAGCTCTATTTCGTTGACATAGCTGTCAGAGCCGAGGATATCAATATCGCACTGCACGAACTCGCGCAGTCTGCCGCGCTGAGGTCTTTCTGCACGATAAACCTTGTCTATCTGGATCACCTTAAAGGGATTGGGCAGGCTGTTACGGTTGTTCGCATAATAACGCGAAAGCGGCAGGGTCAGGTCGTAACGCAGACCGAGGTCGCACAGCTCCTTTTCATCAACGGGAGTCTTGTTAAGCGCAGAAGCTAGCTTATCGCCGCGCTTCATGATACGGAAGATAAGGTTGAGGTTATCGCCGCCGTCGCTCTTGTCGAGGTTCTCCGCGCTCTCAACTGCGGGAGTATAGATGCGGGTAAAGCCGCTCTTTGTGTAGGTATCGAGAATGATGTTCATAAGGCGGTCACGCTGTGCCGCCGCTTCGGGCAGGTATTCCTGCATTCCCTTCTGAGGTTTGATGTTCATAGTTGTATATTTCCTTTCTGTTATTTACCGTAATTTAATGCGAGCTTTGCAAAGAGATCCTCAAGTATGTAACGCGAGTCGATCTCATGGTAAACTCTTATTATATGCTCACCGACAGTACCGATGTAGTTTCCTTTTTCGTTAACTATAGGTGCAGGACGCATTTCGTAACGTCCGCAATCATGGTAAAGAGCGATTCCCACTGCCGGAGAATCCCCCAGCGACCAGCCTTCGCCCGCCACCCAGTCCATCTGCAAACCAAGCTCGACCATCTGCCGGAACAGATACTTGCCGATCTCGCCGCAAGGCATGACTTTAAGTTGCAGCTCCGCATAGCCTACACGCATTGTCGTATAGCAATCCATCGGCACCTGCCAGAGCGTGACAGCGGACTTGAATACAACATTCGCAGCATGGTAGTCGTTCAATAAATTGAACTCCCAGCCGCCATCAGGATAAAAACCGCCACCGATCCAGATGACAGTCATTCTGTACGCGATCTCGGGGCACCTGTTCAGCGCTGCGGCAACGTTTGTTATCGCGCCCTGACATAGCACGAACAGCGGCTTATCGTCCTCACGGAGCGCTTCATCTATGATAAGCTGCACGCCCTCGCTCATCGGCTTGTCCTGCTCGCTATTCAAACGTTCGCAGCCGCGAGCAACGGTGATACCGTCTATCTTCATAAGCTTCAGAAGCTTCTGTATCTCATCATAGCTTCGGTCGACCGAGCTTTGTCCACCCTCACTTGCAAATTGCTCGGCTATGATTCCTTTTACTATAAAACGCGGAGTAAGCAGCGCATGTACTATCGCGAACTGATCGTCGGCCTCACAGGCTGCATCGGAATCAACAATAACACGTATACGCTTCTTTTCCTGCACACTGAAAAGATAAGGCATAGAACCTCCTTTTATCATTACATAGCTTAACTAGTATATCATACCATAAATCACTCCAAATTGCAAGCAAACTTTACTTATTAAAATAAAAAAGCGTACCCGAAA
>JAZNWG010000382.1:0-3231 GCA_045593225.1 Oscillospiraceae bacterium | reverse complement strand
CCGATGAGTGGAAAAAGCTGGCCCGCGCCGCCGCTTCCATCAGCGCCATCGACCTGCGCCTTAACGACAACCCCATGCTCACAGTTGCTGATATGAGCGCGCAGTGCCGCAGAGTACAAAATCTCGGTCTTGTCGTCATCGACTACCTGCAGCTTATGCAGAGCGCTACCGGCTCTGCCCAGTACGCAGGCGAAAGCCGTACTCAGGTTGTTTCCGATATTTCCCGTATGCTGAAAATCATGGCAAAAGAGCTTAACGTACCTGTTATTTGTCTGTCTCAGATGTCCCGAGCCAGCGAAACAAGACAGAACAAGCGCCCCGTTCTTTCCGACCTTCGTGAGTCCGGTGCCATCGAGCAGGATGCGGATATCGTTCTCGCTCTGTACCGTGACGATTACTATAACAAAGACTCCGAGACCCCGAACCTTGCAGAGTGTATCGTTCTTAAAAACCGCCGCGGCGAAACAGGCACCATTGAGCTTCAGTGGCTGCCAGAATACACCACATATTCTTCTGTCGAACGCCGCCACAGCGAGGAAGATATTTATTGATGCAGCTTAATAAGGTTATTGAGTTTATCGAAAAATACAGCATGATATCAAAGGGCGATACTGTTCTTGCCGCTGTATCGGGCGGAGCAGACTCCGTCTGTATGCTGCACATTCTGCTTGAGCTTTCAAAAGAGCGTAGCTTCACGATATGTGCTGCCCATTTTAACCACATGCTCCGCGGAGAAGAATCAGATCGGGACGAAGCCTTT
Source organism: Oscillospiraceae bacterium (assembly GCA_045593225.1). GTDB lineage: Bacteria > Bacillota > Clostridia > Oscillospirales > Ruminococcaceae > CAG-115. Next base: position 2,471 of record JAZNWG010000382.1, on the reverse strand, counting down.
GTAAAGGAGCTGTGCGTATCTTTGGATATCCCCTTCTTTGCAGGACGCGGTGATGTTGCCGCATTTGCAAAGGAACAGGGCAAGAGCACTGAGGAAGCCGCGCGTATCATGCGATATGATTTTCTGTATAAAACAGCGCAAAATGCAGGCACGGCTAAAATTGCCACCGCTCATAATGCTGATGATAACGCAGAAACGGTTATACTTAACTTAACACGTGGAACAGGTCCTGCAGGTCTGCGGGGAATTCCTCCCGTGCGTGACAGTATTATCCGTCCCATCCTCTGCCTGACCCGCGAAGATGTGGAAAAATATCTCTCTTCAAAAAGCATCGGCTATGTTACAGACTCAACAAATTTTGAGGATGTCTACTCCCGCAATAAGCTTCGCCACCATGTAATGCCCGTTCTTCGGGAGCTGAATCCCCGTTTTGCGGAAAGCCTTATGCGCTCAGGCGATATAATAAGGCAGGACGAGGAATATCTTTCCGCAGAAGCAGACAAGCTTATTGCAGAAAACGCAAAGGATGATCGCATCAGCACTTCGCTCCTGCGAGGTCTTCCAAAAAGTCTGTCGTCACGCATCATCAGAAAAATGGCAAAAACAGATCTTTCTTCAGCCCATACAGACGATGTGCTTAATCTGTGCGAAAGCGCCTCACCCTCTGCACAACTGGACCTTCCCGGCGTTGTGATTCGCCGTGAATATGACGATCTGGTTTTTTGCGTTCCCGAAGTTACCGCGTTTCAGGAAATAACGCTGATTTTGGGTGAAAGCGTGCCAATTCCCGAGCTTCAGCTTGAAATTTTTCTTGAAGAGACCGTTTATACCCCTAATATTCACAAAAGTTTTACCGAATATCTATTCAAAACAGCGGATGTATATGGTAAAATCACAATCAGACCGCGCAAAATCGGAGATAAGATGAAGCTGCGCGGCACCCGCTGCACCAAAACCCTTAAAAAACTTTTCACCGAAAAGCATATCCCCGCAATTTACCGCGAGCTCCAACCCGTAATCGCTGACGAAAAGGGCGTTCTCGGGGTATATAAGCTGGGCTGTGATGTAAGGGGCGAGCCCCGACTCAGTGATACAATATATAAAATAAAGTTTAAGGAGATGCCTCACAAATGAGAAACGATATCGATCATGTCCTTTACGACGAAGCAACCATCGCAGCAAAAGTCCGTGAGCTCGGCACTGTCATTACAAAAGATTATGAGGGCAAAGAGCCCTTCCTTATAGGTGTTTTAAAGGGCTGTTTTGTTTTTATGTCAGATCTTGCAAGAGCTATTGATCTCAACTGCGACATTGATTTTATGGCTGTTTCTTCTTATGGCAGCGGCACAACTACAACAGGTGCTGTTCAGATAAAGAAGGATCTCTCCCGCGATATCGAGGGAAGAGATGTTATCATCATTGAAGACATTCTTGATTCAGGCGTTACGCTGTCCTATCTCACAAAGTACCTTGCAAACCGCAAGCCCGCTTCCATCAAAATCTGCACACTTTTGGATAAACCCGCCAGAAGACAGACAGATATCAGGGCTAACTACGCAGGCTTCGTATGCCCGGACGAGTTTGTAGTAGGCTACGGCCTTGATTTTGATGAAAAGTACCGCAATCTCCCCTTTATTGGTGTTCTCAAACCCGAGATCTACGAATAATATTCCCCATATCAAAACGAAAGTAGTGATCTAACAAACATGAAGCCCAGAAAAATCTCCCCTCGCGATTTGGGATTCTACATCCTCATCCTGGTAATTCTCGTCACTGTGGTTTATCTCTTAGCCACAAGCGGAGATATTCCTTCCACAGAAATCGAAAACTATTCCGAAGTCCGCAGACTGTTTGAAAACGGCGATGTTGAGTACTTCTCCATAGAAGACGGCGTTCTCACCATGCGCCTTACGGAAACCTACGGCGACACCGGCACAGACACCGTTTACCACGAGCTTCTGGACCTCAGCATTTTCTATGCAGATATGAAGGACACCATTGATGAGCTCATGGTAACTCAGGAAGAATTCGAGTATAACTACAAGGTCGGTCTTCAGATTCCCTGGTGGGTTTCCGCTATCCCCTACGTTCTCATTCTTGTCATTTTCTTTGTTGTCTGGGGCGTTATGGCTTCCAAGTCAGGCGTCGGCGGAGACAGAGGCGCAGCTAAGTTCAGCAAGGCACGCACACGTCTCGGCAGCGAAGAGAAAAAGAAAGTTACCTTTGCAGATGTTGCAGGTGCTGATGAAGAAAAAGAAGAGCTGCAGGAAATTGTTGACTTCCTGAAAAATCCTCAGAAATATACAGCGCTCGGCGCAAGAATCCACAAGGGCGTTCTCCTTGTAGGCCCTCCGGGTACAGGTAAGACACTTATCGCAAAGGCTGTTGCAGGCGAAGCAAACACACAGTTTCTGTCCATTTCCGGTTCCGACTTCGTAGAGCTCTACGTCGGTGTCGGTGCTTCCCGTGTT
>JAZNWG010000381.1:0-7372 GCA_045593225.1 Oscillospiraceae bacterium | reverse complement strand
CCATGCTGCGATAGAACGTCCTGCGGTAAACAGGATAAGTGTTGCTACCATGGGCTGGATCTTGAAGAAAGCTACCAGTGCACCGTTGAATGCACCGAATGCCATAGCCACAAGCACTGCCACGAGGAAAGCCACGATGATGGGTCCCTGCAGTGTATCGGGTCTTGTTTCTGTGCCGCAGAGGACTCTCAGGATAACGCTTCCTGCGATAGCTATGCCTGCGCCGACACTGATGTCCTGTCCGCCCGAAGCGGCTGTTACCAGTGTCATACCGATAGCGAGGATAGCAAGCTCAGAGCCGTAGTCTACGATAGTCATGAGATATCCCGAGAGAACGGGGTTTCCGTCACTGGAGGTTCCGAGAGTGATCTCGAAGAACGAGGGATCCACAATAAGATTTACCAGCGCGAGGATCAGCAGCGCAGTTATCGGAATGAATATCTGATGACTGAATATTTTCTTCAGCGTAGCTAAAGCTCCGCCTTTTGCGGTGTTATTTATACTCATTGTGCCTCACCTCCCGCGATAGTGCTCATGATGTTGTTCTGTGTAAGCTCGTCACCCGACAGCTCGCCTACTACCTTGCCGTCTCTCATTACAACGAGACGGGAGCAGGTACGCAGCATCTCGTCTGTTTCGGAGGAGATGAACGTTACGCTCATGCCCTCGGAAGCAAGCTTCAGTACAAGCTTCTGGATATCTATCTTTGTACCTACGTCGATACCTCTTGTAGGCTCGTCAAGGATAAGATATTCGGGGTGAGTGAGCAGCCAGCGTCCCAGCAATACCTTCTGCTGGTTACCGCCTGACAGGGATTTTATCGGAGTATTGACGGAGGCTGTCTTGATATCAAGAAGCTTGATATACTCCTCTGCAAACGCAGTTGCCTGTGCCTTGGTGAAGGGCTTGAAGAAGCCTTTCTTCACCTGCAGTGCAAGGATTATATTGTCTTTTACGGAAAGATCGCCTACGATACCGTCACGTTTACGGTCCTCGGAGAGATATGCGATACCGTGCTTCATTGCATCGATGGGCTTTGAGATCTTGACGGGCTTGCCGTTCATCTTGACCTTACCGCCGAGTATCTTATCCGCACCGAAGATGGTACGCACGCACTCGCTTCGGCCTGAGCCGAGCAGACCTGTGAAGCCGTTTACCTCGCCCTTTCTGATATGGAAATCGAATGGCTTTATGCCCTGTGTGCTGACAAGACCCTCGCCCTCGAAAACAGGCGGGTGCTCGGTGTCGATGACGCCCTCTACATCGCCCTTGATATCGGACATATCGTCAAGCTCCTTGCCCAGCATCTTGGATACCAGCTTCAATCTCGGAAGCTCAGCGATCTCATATTCACCTACAAGCGTACCGTCACGCAGTACGGTGATCTTATCGCAGACCTCGTACACCTGATCCAGGAAGTGAGTAACGAAGATTATACCAACGCCTCTTGCCTTGAGCTTGCGCATGAGAACGAACAGCTTTGCTACTTCGTTTTCGTCAAGCGAAGATGTAGGCTCGTCGAGGATAAGCACCTTACAGTCCATATCCACCGCACGTGCGATGGCAACCATCTGCTGCACGGCGATAGAGCAGCTTGCGAGCTGCTGTGTGGGCTTTACGTTGATTCCCAGCGACTCGAGCACCTTTGCCGCCTCGGAATTTCTCTTCTTCCAGTTCAGCAGCGCGCCCTTATCGCGTCCGATAAAGATATTTTCGGCAACAGAAAGATTAGGACACAGCGATATCTCCTGATAAACCGTGCTTATACCGTATTTCTGAGCCTCCTGAGGAGATCTGATAAGCACAGCCTTGCTCTGGCCCTTTATGTACACCTGACCAGAATCCTTGGTGTAAACACCTGTCAGGACCTTGATAAGCGTGGATTTTCCTGCGCCGTTTTCACCCATTAGTGCGTGGATCTCGCCCTCACACAGCGTAAAATCTACATTCTGCAAAGCCTTTACGCCGGGGAAGGTCTTGTAGATATTACGCATTTCCAGTACTGCGTTTTCACGCATTGCAGTCACCTCCGATAGGACTTTTCATAAAAAGGGCGGCGAAGTATACGGATCATTCCGCACTGCTGCGCCGCGCCTCTCTTTACTTAATCAGTAATGTTTTTTCAGCAGGGTATTTATCAGATACCGTAGTTATCAACGTCTGCCTGTGTGATTGTTGTAGCGTCAAAGCCCTTCTCATCCATTACTACTACCTTCTCGGAGATTGTGCCGCCGCTCTCAAGTGTATCGATGATATCCTTGATGTAGGAAGCCTGGAAGGGGTTGCACTGGCCATCGTAGTTCCAGTTGCCTGCGAGCAGCTCTTCAAGAGCCCACTTGTTGCAGTCAAAGCCCATTACGATAACGTCCTTGCCTACGCCGTGAGAGATGTTAGCCTTGTCAAGAGCAGCAACTGCGCCCTTAGCCATATCGTCGTTCTCAGCGTAGATTACGTTGAAGGACTTGCCGGAGTCGATTACGGACTGAACGATCTGCTGAGCCTTCTCAGCGTTCCACTCTGCTGTCTGCTGTGTTACCATTGTCCAGCCGAGCTCGGAAACTGCTGTATCGAGAGCGCCGGAACGGCCCTTCTGAGCTGCAGAGCCCATAACACCCTGAAGGTGAATGATCTCGTACTTGTCGAGGCCCTGGCCCTTCAGCCAATCAACAGCTGTCTGACCTTCCTTATCCATATCGGATACGATGGAAGCCTCATACAGAGAAGCGTCAGCGTCGATTGTACGGTCGAACAGGATAACCTTTACGCCTGCGTCCTTAGCATCCTTGAGAACGGAATCCCAACCTGCTGTATCAGCAGCGGAGAGCAGGAGGTAATCAACCTCGTCCTGAATGAACTTCTGAGCGTGAGAGATCTGCTCATCGTTCTTAAGGCTGTATGCAAAGGAAGCGTCAAAGCCGTTGTCCTCTGTGAACACTGCCTTCATGTCCTTGTCGTTAGCTGTACGATAACCGGACTCGTTGGGGTCGTTGTTGATGATACCTACCTTGATGAGGTCACTGCCGCCATCATTGCCGCCTGCGTTGCCGCCGTCGCTGCTGGTGTTGTTGTTGGAACAAGCAACGAGAGAGAGCGATAAGGAAGCTGCCACGATCATAGATAACATTCTCTTAAACTTGGACATAATAATTTCCTCCTGAATTACAATACGTTATTTTACACCGCCCTGCGGTGAACTTGTACATACATTATAACATTGTTACGCCTACTTTTCTACAAAAAATATTAGGAAAAATGTTTAATATTTTATGATGCGTACAACTTTTACAGACAAAAAATTAACGATCTGTGTCTTCGTTGCTGCTGTGCTGGAATTTCCTGGGTGACAATCCCGTATGCTTTTTGAACACCTGACTGAAATATCTGTAGTCGCTGTAGCCCACATCGTAGGCGATCTCACTGATACGCTTGCTGGTGCAGCAAAGCATATCCTTTGCCTTTTCTATCCTCACAGCTGAGAGATAGTCGGAAAAATTCATTCCCATTTCTTTTTTGAATAGTGCACTGAAATATGTAGCGCTGAGACCTACCGAAGCCGCCGCACTTCCCAGCGAGAGCTCCTCGCGCATAAAATTGGCGTTTATGTATGCGGCAGCACGCTTTATGGACTCGTTGCTCTTGTCGCGGGAGCACGCACAGCGCCATCTGATGCACTGCTCAAGCATCTCTGTAAAGAAACTTACGGTGTTTTCGGGAGTTGTCAGCTTGTTTCCGATATCATCTATATTGCCGTACAACTCTACAAATTCCTTGTTTGACACGCCGATAGACTTTGTAAAGCTTCGTGCGATTATATACACGTCCATCGCCACATAAAGCTGTATCAGCAGTGATGTGCTTCTGAAATAGCCTGAGTCCTCAAGAAAATCCACCACCACATCTCTGCAGGAGCCTATACTGCCGTATTTCAGCAGCTGCTCTATCTTTGCGGGATCGATGCGCTGTACGTCGCAGTAACGTTCTTCAAGGGCTGTAAAGCTGAGCTCGCTCACACCGATCACCTCCTGTCGGACCCGGGGGCACTTTTCTGCGTCAGTTACAAACATATTCTTCAGACTTGTATTATATAACTGTATTATAGCACTATTCTGACAAATTGTAAATATAACTTGTGCAATAAATTTGAATTTGTACATACAAGTAAAAAACGCTCTGCACATTTTAGCGCAATTGCACAAATTTAGTTTTTTTAAGTAATTACTTACAACAAAGGGAAAGGCAATTTTTTGTATATAATGCCATATTTTTGCCGATGTATTGACTATTATGTGGAAAAAATATATAATAAGTATATTAAGCATTGCATTTTTTCCGTGTTATCGGAGCTTCCTGTGCAATGCTGTATTATTATTTTTGCAGGCATTACTTATGAAATACATGAAGGTCCAGAAGAAACTCATCATATCTTTCGGCATAGTACTTGTAATGGTAGTGCTTATCCTTGCAGCGGTTTTCGGCTCTGTCAGCATGATCAGCGGTCAGATCGGCCAGTTCCATGACAAGGCTTTCGTGGGCGTTCAGCTTGGCGACGAGCTTGATCTTATGGCAAATAAGTGCGCAAGATTTATCTTGTACGCTTCAAACGATCCCAACACCAGCAGATCTCAGAGTAAGCTGAGCAATGCTAAGACTGCCCTTAACAAAATGCGCTCCGGCATTGAAGAGCTGCGTGATATCTATGACGGCGATACTGCTCTGCTCGATGATATGAGCAGTGAGATCGACGCTCTGCTCAGCACCATCAACGCTGAGGCTGCAGTTATCACGGGCACAGATACAGCTGCTTCCTACGAGCTGTTCGAGTCCAAGATCGCTCCCGCATGTGACAGCCTGTCTGCTCTCGCAGAGGATATCGCAGAGTATGAGGAAGAGCTTTCCGATAACCTTTACGGCGATACACAGAACTGCACCACATTGACGCTGGTGATCGTTTCTGTGATAAGCCTGATAGCTATTGCAGTGGGTGTGTTCTTTGCTATCTATATCACAAGAATGCTGCTGAAGGGCATCAATGATGTACATAATGCGGCACTGAGCATGGCTAAGGGCGACTTTGATGTAGCGGTTACATACAAGTCCAAGGACGAGCTTGGTCAGATGGGCGACGCTATCGAAACGCTTGCAGGCAATACCAAGACTGTTGTTACAGATCTCGATGTCGTGCTTGACCGTTTCGCAGGCGGCAACATGAATGTAAATACCGAAAACGCTGAATATTATGTAGGCATTTTCAATAAGATACTTGTTTCGCTTGAGAGCTTTGCTGAAAAGATCAGCGAGACCATGAGGAATATCGACACAGCTGCCGATCAGGTATCTACAGGCTCCGAGCAGGTGGCTGCGGGTGCACAGGTGCTTTCTCAGGGCGCGACAGAGCAGGCGGCTTCTATCGAAGAGCTGTCCGCTACCATCTCTTCCATTGCAGATACCATCAACGTTACAGCCAAGGAGGCTGACATAGCCAACGAAAAGACGAACATCGCAGGCTCGCAGCTTGCGGGTGCAAACGACAAGATGAACGGTCTTGTAAAGGCTATGGCAGAGATCAAGGAGTCCTCCGCAAAGATCGAGGAGATCATCAAGACTATCGAGGACATTGCGTTCCAGACAAATATCCTTGCGCTGAATGCCGCTATCGAGGCTGCAAGAGCAGGCGCGGCAGGCAAGGGCTTTGCGGTGGTTGCTGACGAGGTAAGAAACCTTGCTGCGAAGTCCGCAGAGGCTGCACAGAATACACAGGTGCTTATCGGCAGCACGGTTGACGCTATTGACAACGGCAGCGACCTTGTTGCAGCGGTTGCAGATGATATGAATATCGTATCCGACTCCGCAGCACAGGTTGCTGATATCAACACAAAGATCAGCACTGCTGCCAAGGAGGCTGCAGACGCTATCGCACAGATCATGATGGGCGTTGATCAGATCTCCGAGGTAGTACAGACAAATTCCGCTACTTCCGAGCAGTCCGCTGCTGCGAGTGAGGAGCTTGCGGGTCAGGCACAGATGCTCAAGGAGATGCTTGATGAGTTCGTGCTCTACGGCGAGGAGGCTCCCGAGCAGGCGAATGAAGAGCCCGCTGAGCAGCTTGCAGAAGAGCCCGTTGAGATTTAACAGGAAAATAACAAAAAGCCCCTCGGTGTTCCGAGGGGCTTGATCTTTTTATAAAAGCGATATCATGGATCGGATTTCGTTTTCATGATATAAAATATATTTGCACAATAAAAGCTCCCGTGATCACTCGGGAGCTTTACTGTTTTATCGGACTATACCATATGCCCAGCTGTTTATACCGCCGAATTCCTTTACATTTGTATAGCCAAGCGAAGCCAGCACCTCAGACGCTTGTTTGCTGCGGTTTCCGCTGCGACAGTATACCAGTATCGTCATATCCTTGTCGGGAAGCTCCGCCTGCGCACGTTCGTCGATATCGTAGTGCGGGATCAGTATTGCGCCCTCAATATGCCCCGAATCGAACTCCTCCTCGGTGCGCACATCAAGAATAATATACGGCTCGTCGCTGTCTATTATGGATTTTGCCTCGGCTTGTGTTATCTGAATATATTCCGCTTTTTCGTATGCGGAGCTGCTGTTATTGCCGCTGTCATCGTCGCCACAGGCAGTTAGCATGACGAGTGAAAGCAGGGCTGCAGCAAGTTTTGCTGGTCTATTTGGCATCATATCTTTCGCTTTCTGTTACAAGTTCTTTTTGGCCATTTTTCATCGGCAGAAGATAAAAGGAGAGTGTAGAGAGGTATATTTATATAAACAAGCGATAATCAGTGAAATTGATTAAAGTTATTTATTAATTCTCTTGTTTTCCTATTTTACCATAGAATTCAGAAAAAGGAAAGAGGTTTTTATAAAAAGCTCACTTTCTACGTTGTGCACGACCTTTTGCAGATTATGAAAATGTAGTAAGCAAAAAAAGCATGAAATTTAAGGGCGGTTGGGTGTATAATGTAGGAACACGGCTTATGTTTTGATCTGTCAGATCATCCGATCATACGTTCTTAAACCATACAAGATAAGAGGAAAACTTTGCGATAAATTCTGCACTGCAGTCAGCGCCGTATTCTTCTTCGCCACTGATTAAAACATCATCATCTTCAATTAGCTTATTTTCTTTCAGCCTTGCAGAGAATGTTGCAGCAGATACGGAATATGACGCAGAGATTGTAGAAAGCTGTGTTCGCAGAGCGGGTCTTTCAGAGCGGCTTGACACAATGGAAAGTGGCATTGAGACTTGTCTTTACAAGGATTTCGACGATAAGGGTGTAGAGATTTCGGGTGGCGAAATGCAGAAGCTGTGTCTTGCAAGAGCAATCTACAAAGGCTCGCCGTTTATCGTCCTAGA
>JAZNWG010000380.1:0-4185 GCA_045593225.1 Oscillospiraceae bacterium | reverse complement strand
CCTCCAGCACCTATCTCCCACATACCGCCTCCTAGCGGCTTATCAGGGTCGCGCTGCATCACAAGATAAGTACCGTCAATGTGCTGAACAATAACGTCAGCGACCCAATGAAAAAGATCAACGGGCGGAGTTTCACCGCGTATGATATCTTTTCCTGCAAGTGTTTTATCCGCATTATATCCGTCCCATATTTCCATAATTACCTCCTGTGAGAACAAAATCGGGCGACATTAGTCACCCGATCTTTTATTACATGGCAGCTACACAAATAAGCCCTTTAATATTATCATTGAAATGCTTTAAGATCATATTGAGAGCATCAGGCTGTGCATTTCCGAAATCGACATGCAAAAGCGCAACATTCTCTTCATGCTCAATAAGATCGTCAACAAAAGAAGCATAGTGTATTGGCGCTGAAACAGAATCGTTGTATGAAGCAATTGCGTTTCCTATGCTCTTTTCAAGCTGAGACAAGGCTTCATCAGTAACAGCTTTATCGAAGATGAGACTGAAGATAACATCAGGGTAACCTTCAGGCTCAAACTGCAGATCAAAATATAAATTAAGTTCTGACATTATAACCTCTGATTATTCGCCACAAAGCTCCTTATACAGGCCGATGTAAAGCTTAGCCGAAGCCTCCCAGCTGAAGTCAGCCTTCATTGCCTTTACAGCGAGCTTCTTCCAGTCAGCCTTGTTGTCATACATTGCCTTAGCGCGCTGTACAGCATGAAGCATATCGTGAGCATTGTAGCTCTGGAATGTAAAGCCGATACCGTCATCGCCTGCGTCTATGATAGAGTCCTTAAGGCCGCCTGTAGCACGTACTATCGGAACTGTGCCGTAACGAGCTGCAATCATCTGAGCAAGGCCGCAGGGCTCACTCTTGGAAGGCATAAGGAACATATCAGCACCTGCATACAGGCGTTTTGCAAGCTGAGGATTATAGCCGCGGTAGAAGCCAACCTTATCGGGATATCTGTAGTGCATATCCTGGAAGAAGTTCTCGTATTCAGCCTCACCCGAGCCAAGGATAACTACCTGCATATCGGTAGCAATAATATCATCAAATACGCACTTCACAAGATCAAAGCCCTTGTGATCAGCAAAGCGGGAGATCATAACAAGAAGCGGAATACCATATTCGGGCATACCGAACTCCTCAAAGATCGCGCTCTTGCAGGCAGCCTTGCCCTTGAGGCTTCTTGGAGTAAAGTTTGCTGCAATGTTGGGATCTGTCTGAGGATTGTAAAGGTCGATATCTATTCCGTTCAGGAAGCCACAGGTCTTGTACTGCTTCGAAACAAGGATTCTGTCAAGACCATGAGAGAACCAGGGATCAAGGATTTCGGTTGCATATGTGGGAGATACAGTTGTTACCTTATCAGCAACCTCGATAGCGCCCTTCATGAAGTTGATATCACCATCATATTCGATGATATTGATGTTATGAGGAGGAATACCAACGAGATCGCGCGCAATATCAAGACCATACTGACCCTGATATCCAATGTTATGAATGGTGAATACCTGCTTGATATTCTCATAACCCCATGTGTTCTTATAGAACAGGTTGTAATAAACAGGCACAAGTGCAGTCTGCCAGTCATTGCAGTTGATGATCTGCGGCTTGAATTCTATATATTTCAGCATCTCGAGGATCGCACGGCTGAAGAAAACGTATCTTTCAGCGTCATCATAGTAGCCGTAGAGGCCGCTGTCACGCTTGAAATAGTGCTCGTTATCGATAAAGAAATAGGTAACGCCATCAACCTGCTGAGAAAAAAGACCGCAATACTGGCTTCTCCAACCCACAGGAACAGAGAAATTTGTGATATAGATCATCTTTTCCTTCTGTTCGGGCTTGAGTGTGTTTACATAGTAAGGCATAACTACACAGGTCTCGTGTCCTGCTGCGCACAGAGCCTTAGGAAGAGAGCCTGCAACATCTGCAAGTCCGCCAGACGCTGCAAATGGTAATGCTTCGCTTGCTGCGTAAAGAATTCTCATAATTTTATCCTCCGAGATTGTATTTAGTATAATACTATACTTTAAATATAACACAAATCAAATAATATTTCAAGTAGGTAATGATTTTTTTACATAAAAAAGACGCCCGAGATCGAGCGTCTTTAAACACTGAATTATTTGCCACCAACGTAAAGTGTAGAAGCAAGCTTATTAGCAGGCATAGTCTGAATAAATACCTTACCGGGACCCGTTACCACAGTGTTGAAGAGACCTTCGCCTCCAAACAGAGCGTTGTCTATTCCCTTTACTGTCTGAATATCCATTGTACAGGTACCGGACATAGCTGCAAGATAGCCTGTATCAATTACAAGCTGCTGTCCGGGCTGCAGATCATATTCAACAGTGTAACCATCGATCTCAATGAAAGCAAGACCATTACCGTGAAGCTTCTGCATGATGAAGCCCTCACCGCCGAAGAAGCCTGCGCCAAGCTTCTTCTGGAATGCAACAGAAAGCTCAACACCTTCCTGAGAAGCAAGATAGCCCTTCTTCTGAACAATAAAATCGCCCTGGCTAACGTCAATAGCCATAATAGAACCGGGGAAGCTGGAAGCGATAGCCAGCATACCCTGACCACCCTCAGCTGTGTATGTGTTCTGGAAAATGGACTCACCGGAGAACATCTTACCGAAAGCTTTACCAATACCACCAACACCTGTTGTCATCTTCATGTTGGGTGTCATCCAGGACATTCCACCCTGCTCACACATGATCTTTTCTCCTGCATCAAGGTACAGTAACAGGACGGGAAGCGGTTCGCCTTTAATTTCATATCTCATTATAATCTACCTCCAAAAAATATTCTGCATTACGCATTGATAAAATTATAAAACAAATTGAGCTAAAAGTCAACACAAATCCCCATTTTTGTGTATTTAGACAGTATCTCCAACTACATTTTGTATATTTGACAGAACTATCATCTGATCAGAAACATATATAACAGAGTCAGATAAAAGGTGATCCCTATAATATCACCATAAAACAGACTTACAAAAAGAACCAGTACATAAGACATGAAATCTGCTATCTTCGTCAATATAGCAGGAAGCCGATATTGGTCAGAAACGGCAGAAATGATCTGTCTGCCGTCAAGATCACCTATAGAAAGCAGATTAAATACACCGATAACAAGATTTATGGCTGCAAATGCATGGCAGTAGGAGTAAAAGGCAAAAGCACATATTATCAGATTTGCTGAACTTCCTGCAAGAAGAATGATAATTTTCCTTTGAAAGCCTGTATATCTGATACAGCTTCCTAATTTTATTCCTGCTCCATAAAAATATAACGATCTTATATCAACGTGAAAAAGCAACATGGTAATAAGGTGACCTGTTTCATGTATTATGCAAGCCGCAAATGACATCAGCAAAATGTTATTACTGTCAAGAAAAAAGCAGAAAGCCAATACAGCGAAAAAAGAAAAATCAAGCTGTATTTTGGTTTTATTAAGACTGAATTCTATCATATCAAATGATATTAGTACTTGCCGTAAAATAGAACAGCCGCAGAAATGCGGCTGTAGGATTTAATCTTCAAAAACTGCACCGTTGCTTGCGGAAGTAACGAGCTTTGCGTATCTCTTTAGATAACCTGTAAGCTCCTTGGAAGGATTGATACCTTTAGCTTTACGCTGAGCGATGATCTCATCGTCAACCAGAAGCTGAACGCTGCGGTTAGGGATATCGATATGTATCTTATCTCCGTCCTCAACAAACGCAATAAGTCCGCCCTCTGCGGCCTCGGGAGCAACGTGACCGATAGCTGCACCTCTGGAAGCGCCGCTGAAGCGTCCGTCAGTAATAAGAGCAACGCTTCCGTCAAGGCCCTTGCCTACGATCGCAGCAGTAGGTGCCAGCATCTCAGGCATTCCGGGACCGCCCTTGGGGCCCTCATAACGGATAACTACGACGTCACCTGCCTTGATCTGACCGCCGTGGATAGCGTCACAAGCAGCCTGTTCACCATCGAATACACGAGCTGTACCTGTGAAATCCATCATCTCAGGCTTAACAGCGCCCTGCTTTACAACACTTCCCTTTTCTGCGAGGTTACCGCTGAGGATAGCGATGCCTCCGTCCTTGCGAACGGGCGCGTCAATGGTATGGATTATCTCACCGTCAGCATCACGTGCAGCTGCAATCCTGTCAG
>JAZNWG010000379.1:0-3020 GCA_045593225.1 Oscillospiraceae bacterium | reverse complement strand
CGGGGAGAGCCTTTTTGGCTCTGCGTGAGGGTGCTGCGGCAATTTCGGGAAGCCCTGCCTCGGTGTTCTCCCATGCCCAGAGCCATGTGTTGCTCTCATGGGATTCCGAGCCGAGCACGCCCGACCTGAACACGCTCTCACCGAATTTTATCGTACCGCCCTTAACATCGACATTCCAGCCGTTGTCGCCTATCACAAGCCCGCCCATCTTATTCTGACAGGCGATAGCGTAGCCTGCCGAGAGCGAGACAAGGCTCAGAAAGTCGTTCTTATCGAAATCAATCGGGGTATCCAGTATACTTCTTTTCATCGTAGCTCCTTCAGGTGTTTCATATGTTGATGTTTACACCGAATCTTCTCAGTATATCACGCATAAGCACCTTGTCTATCGTGTATATTTTACTCTTACCTCTGCCGAGGTCATCAACGCGGTATTCAAACCGCATATATATTTCGGAGTAGTCCTCCTCATAATAAAAGGTGCACAGCAGGTAGCTGTTTTTGGTGGCGTAGTAGTTTACGGGAGTAAGCTCCAGCACCTTGCGGATATCTTCTTCGAGGAAAGCCTCTGTTTCAGGTATCTTCATCGGCTCAAACTGGACCTTTTTAGTGCGCGGGAGAGCCTCGGCGCGCTTTTCCTCCTCGCTTTTGCCTATCTTCTTCTTTCCGAAAAGTCCGAACATCTGCCTGCTCCTTTCAGTCGTTTCAGTTCCCTTATATTTTAGCATATATCGCGGCGGATTGCAAGCAGACATTTTTTCGTAGGGGCACGACGTGTCGTGCCCGATGTCGGCATTGTGCTGCCTATTCGGGCACAGCACGCTGTGCCCCTACAAACAACCGCATTGTTTTGTGAAAAAAAGTAGGGGCGAAATCTATTTTCGCCCGTTATGTAAAATAAAACGTGTTGTTCGGGCGGATATGGAATCCGCCCCTACTTGACAAACACAAAGCCGCGTTGTATAATAAACTACAGAGTGTTAGTTTAAACTAACGTAAAAGAGGGATAACGATGAAAAGTAAGTTCAATGTAACAGGCATGAGCTGTGCCGCCTGCTCTGCACATGTAGATAAAGCGGTGCGGAAGCTTTCGGGCGTAACAGATGTAGCGGTTAGCCTTATGAGCGCCTCTATGACGGTGGAGCATGAGGGCGTTTCCGATACTGATATAATAAACGCGGTGGTAAAGGCAGGCTACGGCTGCTCGGTAAAGGGCGCAGAACAAAGCGCGGCAAAGCAGAGCGGCTCGGAGAAAAAGAACGCCGAGGCAAAGGCTATGAAGCGGAGATTGTTTCTGTCGATAGGCTTTCTGCTGGTGCTGATGTATGTTTCGATGGGAAGTATGCTCGGCGCACCGCTTCCCGCTTTTTTAGAGGGCACAGAGGGTGCTGCGGCATTCGGCTTTACGCAGTTTCTGCTGACGCTGCCTATAATGTATCTCAACCGCGCATATTTCGGGCGTGGCTTCAAGGCGCTGATAAACCGCTCGCCTAATATGGATACGCTGGTCGCGACAGGTGCGGCAGCGTCCGTTGTCTACGGCATTTTCGCGGTGTATATGATGATGTGGGGAACTGCAAACGGCGATACGGAGCTTGTGCATACATTCCGACATGACCTTTATTTCGAGGGCGCGGGAATGATACTGACGCTCATAACTGTCGGGAAGTACCTTGAAAGCCGCTCTAAGGCAAAGACTGCCGAGGCGCTTGAGAAGCTGACCGAGCTTGCACCCGAAACGGCGGTGGTAGAGCGCGGCGGCGAGGAACTGACTATCCGCGCAGAGGAGCTTAATATCGGTGATATCTGTATCGTACGCGCAGGTGGACGTATACCTGCGGACGGAGTTATCATCGAGGGCAGCGGCGCTATCGACGAGTCCGCTCTGACAGGCGAGAGCATACCCAGCGAAAAGACAGTAGGCGATAAGGTGCTGACAGCCTCGGTAAACAGCAGCGGATTTATCAAATTCCGCGCTGAAAAGGTAGGCGCAGAGACCACGCTTTCAAAGATAATCGAGCTTGTTTCGGACACCGCCGCGTCAAAAGCGCCTATCGCGCGTATCGCGGATAAGATAAGCGGCATTTTCGTGCCGATAGTTATGAGTATCGCGGTCGTCGTATTTGCAATATGGCTGATTTTGGGATACAGCTTCACGCATGCGCTGTCTATGGGAATTTCGGTGCTTGTCATCAGCTGCCCGTGCGCGCTGGGGCTTGCTACCCCTGTTGCTATCATGGCAGGCACAGGCAAGGGCGCGGAGAACGGCATACTGATAAAATCCGCCTCGGCGCTTGAGGCGCTGCACAAGATAGACACAGTGGTGCTTGACAAGACAGGCACGCTCACCGAGGGCAAGCCGCGCTGCACCGATATAATCGAGTACGAAAGCGGCGCATTCAGGGTTGCCTACAGCATAGAGAAGCTTGCGCAGCACCCTGTTTCGGCGGCTATCGTACAGCAGGGCGAGAGCATGGGGCTTGCAGCCGACACAGCGACTGAGTTTGAAACGCTGTTCGGCCGCGGAGTTACCGCAAGGCTTTCCGAAAAGCGCTACTATATCGGAAATATGCGCCTTATGAGTGAAAAGGGCATTGACACGAGTCTTGCTGACAGCGACTTTGAGAGGCTCTCTTCCGAGGGCAGGACGGTCATGCTGATAGCTGACGAAAAGCGCGTTATCGGAGTTATCGCGGCGGCTGATGTGATAAAGCCCACAAGCCCCGAGGCGGTAAAGCGCTTCAAGGACATGGGCGCAGAGGTGGTAATGCTTACAGGCGACAACGCGCGCACTGCCGAGGTGATAAGGCAGCAGGCAGGCGTTGACAAGGCGATAGCTGAGGTGCTCCCGACAGGAAAGGCGGAGCATATAGCTAAGCTCAAAGCCGAGGGCAGGCGCGTTGCGATGATAGGCGACGGCATAAACGACGCGCCCGCGCTTGTATCGGCGGACGTCGGAATTGCCATCGGCGCAGGCACTGACATAGCGATAGACAAAGTCGGAGGCCAAGCGGTCTTAG
>JAZNWG010000378.1:0-6440 GCA_045593225.1 Oscillospiraceae bacterium | reverse complement strand
CGGTGGATTCTGTTGTTTCCTCGGAGTCTGTGGTTTCCTCTGTTTCAGTGGATTCCGTCGTTTCTTCGGGGTCTGTGGGCTCCTCCGTATCGGTGGATTCTGTTGTTTCCTCGGGCTCGGGGGGCTCCTCTGTATCAGTGGATTCCGTTGTTTCGTCGGGGTCTGTGGAGTCGCCTGTTTCAACGGTCTCTGCTGTTATGTCGTCTGTATCTGCGGCTTCAACAGTCGTGCCGTCCTCTGTTACATCATGCTCATTATCATCATTGTCAAAGGGGCTGATCGGCTTGCCGTCATATTGTGACACATGCTCCTCAAGCCTTATCTTACGATCGGTGATCTCCTCCTTCAGCTCTGCTATGGGCAGAAACATCTCATGTCCGCTTTGCGCCGCAACATACATTCCCACAATATCTGCTTCTGTGATCTCAGAGGGATCTATCGGATCGACATTATCTTCGCCTTTCTCGGTAAGCTCCTCAACATAGACAGTGACGGTCTCGTCCATCCTGACGCACGCTTTATAACCTGCTTTGATGAGGATATCCTCGTCAACGACTGTTCCATCGGGCATAACGCGGTTGCAGGTAACTGCTCCGCTGTATACATAAACATTTGTATACGCCACTCCGTCTGCCGTGTAATCTACCTCAACACGAAAATACGTTCCACGCACCGCCAGTACGGCATTGGGTGTATTTATGACATAGCTCTCGCCCTGCTGGAGCGGCTTTGTAAGCTCATTCGTTATCGCTCCGCGCTCAAGGCGGATAGCTGTAGAACCGCTGTTCGCCTTGCCGAGCTGTTCAAACAGCGCGCGGCTGTCTTCCTCAAGCTTTATGTATTTATCGTCGTCCAGAACAAGCCTTGAATAGCTTTCTTCTGCAGTTGTGAGCGCATAGCCGTCATACAGCTTCATATCGGGGTACGCGTCATACTCATTACCGTTGTTTTCCGCTGTAACACTTCCGAAGATCTCGGATATGCTTATACTGCGGTAGCCCTGCTCACCGCCCGTAAACAGCAACAGCAGGACTATGACGAGCACCACAACTGCCGCTGCAGCCACAACAAGTATGACCCGTCCCTTTTTCGAGTTGATAAAATTCATTCGTTAATCCTCGATTTCAATAAATCCGTCTTCTATCAGACGCATTACAGACCTGCGCTGTTTTTCTGTGCCTGACACCTCTATCAGCACAGATGCGCCGTTCAGATATTTCTCATAGCACTCATAAAAGGTATCCTTGTCTATAAGTCCGTCGCCCCACGCAAGGTGCAGGTCGCTCTTAAGGTCGTTGTCATTGAGATGGACATGCTTTATATATCTGCCCAGCATTTCTGCCCATATCTGCGGGGACACGTCGGAAAGCACGGCGTGCGCATAATCAAGGCATACGCCGTAATTCTCGTAAACGCACAGCTTTTCGGAAAGTCTGCACATTATTTCGGGGGTCTTTTCAAACATATTTTCAAGATAAATGCTTATATCACTATGCCTCTGCAATATATCCGACCATATCGCAGCATTATTATCTATCCAGTCCGCATCATAAGCTCCGGAGCTCAGAAACGGGTTGTAATTCGTATGAAATACGACCGCCCTCGAGCCTATACGCTTCGCCGCAGAAATGCTCTGTTCAATGCGAAGCAGGGAAATCTCCCTTATCCTGCTGTCGGGGCTGAAGGGTATCACATCGAAAAAAGCACCGTGCAGTGTAGTGAAATGCGGAAGCGAACACGCCTTATATCTGCCGATGATATCATCTGTATCTATTTTGCTGTCCAGAACAGAGGGCGCAAAAAAGTCGTTGTATTCAAAGCCAAGCGAATACCTTTCAGCAAGCGCGATGCTTTGCTGGATATAGTTCGCATCGGGAATTATCAAAAGCTGTTTCACTATGATATCACCTCACGGTCTCTTCATATTTTAGCTTACGCTCGTGACGGAATAAACAAAAACGCTCTGTGACTTGCCCTTGAGCGGTATCTCTCCGACCTCTTCTGCGGTTATTCTGCCCTTAAGTCTTTCATATACCTCGCTGCTTATGTAGATCTTTCCTCGTGGCGCGTTTGCCTCAAGTCTCGCAGCAGTATTTACGGTGTCACCTATAGCGGTATAGTCCATTCGGAAGTCGCAGCCGATATTTCCTACGACCGCAGGGCCGCAGCTTACGCCCACGCCGAAGCCTACCTGCTTTCCGAAGCGCTCGGAAAAGCGCTTTTCTATCTCATCGCCGCCTCTTGCGATATCCCACGCGGTCAGCACCGCCTTATATACATAGTCTTCCGTATCAAACGGCGCATTGAACACCGCCATAGTGGCGTCACCTATAAACTTGTCAAGTGTTCCGCCGTGACGGAAGATACAGCTTGTCGTAAGCTCAAGATAGGAATTCAGTATCTCGACGACCTGCTCAGGCAGGAGGCTTTCCGACAACGGAGTAAAGCCCCTGATATCCACGAACAGCACGGCTATGTCCCTGTTTTCACCGCCAAGCTTAAGCTCGTATGTGCCGTTTTTTGCGATCTCTTTTACCACCTGCGGCGCGACATATTTGCTGAAAGCCTTTTCTATCTTGCGCCTGGCTGAATTAGCCTTATAATAATACAGCACGATTGAATACGCCGCAACAAGTACCGCCGCAAGCGGAAATGCCAGCACGCTGCCCGAATGACCCGAGGAGAACAAAAGCATTCCGACAAGCAGACGAGCGACAGCCACACACGCGCACACAACGACCGCGCCTACTGCCCCCAGCCTTTCGCAAATCAGCATGAGCAGACAGGCAAGCACTGCCGTGCATAATCCATCAAGCCATGCGGGCACGCTTTCCAGCGTTTTCTCCTCCATTATAGCCTGAATTACGTTTGCGTGTATCTCAACGCCGTACATCTGCTGTCCCCTGTCGACGGGAACATAATAAGCGTCCATCATTCCCGCAGCGTAGGCTCCTACAAGCACTATGCAGTCATCAAATGCCTTAGGAGAAACAGTACCGTCTAGCACGTCGCACATAGATACATTTTCATAGTCCGAAACATCGCCGCTGTATCGGAACGCAAACATACTGTCATCGGTAGGCAGCTTTGCAGTATCTCCATTGCTTTCGGCATATGCGCTGTAAACAGCCGCACTGAAGCTGGGAGTTTTTTCCCCGTTTTCATCATAATACAGGAAAGAACTGCGTATTACACCGTCATCATTATCCATAAGCGCATTTGCAAAGCCCTGTGTTGTTGCTTTTTCAAGCGCGGGATAGGGCTTTACCATATCCTGTACATAAAGCGTATCCTCAAGGAGCTCTCCGTTGATATCGGTGACAAGCTCCTTTGAAAAGACATAGCTGAATGCGCATACGACATTGCCATGCGCTTCACAAGCCCCTGCAAACGCCTCGTCGGACGCAGCGTCCTTTTCGTCGCTGAACAGGATATCAAACCCTATAACGGCAGGGCGTATGCTCTCCGAAACGCACAGGGTATCCACAAGCCTTGCGTACATTCCTCTGTCCCACTGAGTATAGTCGCCGTATTCGTTCATAGTGCGTTCATCTATTTTGATTATCCTTATCCTGCTGTCGGTGCTTGACGGGTTATGATACAGCATATCCTCGGCATATTTATCAAGCGAGCCGAAAACGCCGAAAAACGAACAGCAAAAGCTGATGATCGCACATACGGTCAGCGAAATTATCCTTTTCATACTCATCACCGAACCTCTGAATCATATAGTTATCCAAGATAATTATACCACACGCCACTGCTATTGTCAACAAAAACAAAGGCTCTCAGCCCAAGCAGCCTATCGGTCATAATATCAGTAATAGCGCCACAAAATAAAGAAGGACTACTTTCGTAGCCCTTCTGTTTCTGAAAGAAATTGCGGTGTCAGATACGGTCATTGCGAGTACACCTCCAGCGCCTTCATGAGCAGGTAGTCCTCTTCATCGTCGAAGAGCACCCTTATCGCCGTTTCATCAAAAGGCACTATTATATCTACGTCATTGCCGCTTTCGTGATCGCTTCCCGAATCAACGCTTACATCACCGTTCTCATCAAGGAGCAGCGAGCCCGAAAAGCTGAGACCGGTCTTGTTATCAAACTGCACTCCGCCTACGCCCTGCGCAGAGCCGTTAGGCTCGGTAAAGCCGATGACCGTTACATCAGGCATGCCCTGCATTACCTCAACAAGGTGATCCGCAGCACTTACACTGTTGTGATTAACGATAATGGTAAGCTTTCCGTCCCAAAGGTCCTCGCCTGTTACGTAATTTGCCTTGTCGGGAATAAATCTTCCGTTTTCATCAGTCACATAACCGCCTGCCGCATCGCTCCAGAGCGCGTCGGTGCAGTAGTAATGCTCTCCCACAGGCGCGAATATCGAAGCGATCGCCTTTACCATGCCTCCGTCGCCGCCTGAGTTGTCCCTCATATCAAGTATGATGTGATCCTTGCCCTGTAACTTCAGCTCCTCCAGCTTAGTTGTTATGTCATATTTCAGGCTGCTGTAATTGCCGCTTTCCATAGACTTGCTGTCCGACATCATCATCTTTATGCGAAGCGCAGATGTATTTTCATCGATATCCTCCCACATGAGATGACCTGTTTCTATTCCTCCTGTCATGCGGTCAAGCGCGTCCTTAAGCCTGCCGCTGTAATATGTACCGAGCTTTGGCAGCACCGCTGTCTTTTCATTGCCGCTGTCGTCCAGAAAGCTTACTGTAATGCTGTCGCCGCCTGTGCCGCCGCAGAGCAGGGTCCTGAAAAATTCCCTGTTGTCCTTATCGGCAAAGGTGAAGTATTTCATAACGTCAGCTTTGATACTTTCGGGGCTTGCTCCGTCCCACGATGTGATGACAGTACCGTTATGTATTCCTGCTATTGCCGCCTCGCTGTCAGGCTCGACATTCACCGCGACAGTTCTTCCGTCAGAAAGCGTCATCGGCGCCAGACCATAGTCATTGCCGAGCACCCTGTCATACATCTCGGTCATGGCTTCCTCGTAATTTTCGGCGTACGCATATCCGACATGGCCGTCATTGAAGCGGGCGCAGAACTCCGTCCAGACTATTAGATTTTGGAGCTCGTCCTGAGAGCTGTTCACCGCCTCAAAGCGCGGCAGAAACTCGTCATAGAGCGCGTCGAAGTCGATGCCCTTGTGGTCGGCAAGGACATAGTGGCTCTCCATCGACCTTATGCCGTCCTTGAAATCCTGCACATAGTCATAGGCACGGTAGCCCTTTGACATGGTGCAAAGAGGTATGGTTGCTATCGCAAGGACTGCGGCTGTGACAGACGCAACTCTGCGGAGCTTTCCGCTGTCTTTGAAAAAGCCTGCCAGAGGAATGACCGCTGCAGCATAAGCAGGAAGCATGTAGATATCAAAGCCTGCAAGTCCCGCAAAAACAAGTCCCAATATCGCAGGCGCAGCGTAGCATATACGCCATTTCTGCGTCTTTCTGTTTTCCGCTACACGCGACAGAACATACAGTGCCACAGACGATACGATCAGGAGGATCGCCAAGACAAGATCAAGATATTCCATTGTGATTCCTCCTTAGTGCATATCGTCGTTCTTAAAGAACGTGTATCCGAGAAGCAGAGCTGCTGCGCCGATAACTACCGAGACTATGACAGTAGGCAGGACAAAGTCCGCAGAAAGTCCTGTCTCATAGACATAATAAAGATCGCCGCCAAGGCCAAAGCTGTTCCAGCGGTCGATCACTGTGATCGCGTTCATATTGCTCATTCCGAGCACAAAGCAATGATCCCTTGTCACAGGAATATTCATGCCCAGAATAATGCACAGCATATAGCTGATGCCCATAACGATATAAGGATTTTTTATAATAAATGTAAGGAAGATAAACTCGCAGATAACTCTTGCGACAGGAAACGCCATAAGCAGAAATCTCAGCAGCATATCCGTAAGGCTTACCTTGTCGCCCCAGCCTCCGAGTATTATTACCTCTGCAACGACAGGTGCAGCAATAAGGAACATCGTGCCGAGAGTTCCGATAATGAGCGTTGGAATAACTCTGCCGAAAAACACATCACGCCTTGTATGGCCTGACATTATCTCATAATTGCAGGTCTTATCCATAAAGTCAGCACCGCATGCCTGCGCTGTGAACAGATACATAAAGAACTGCGCCAGAAGCTGCGTCATGGTCAGCAGCATTATAGCCTGCTCGCCGCCTGTGAACCTGATATCACCCGACGCCATATCCGCCATCATCAGCACGATGATAAGCGTTACCGCCAGAACACCGATAAAGATAAAGCGGCAGATCTTATCCTTTCTCAGCTGTATGAGCTGAGCCTTCATGATATTTTTCATCGCAGCGCCCCCTTACTTCATATCGCTCTTGCGGAAATACAGGTAGCTTATCATGATACAGCCAAGCCCCGCAACAAGTGAAACTATGATCGTTGCCGCC
>JAZNWG010000377.1:0-1665 GCA_045593225.1 Oscillospiraceae bacterium | reverse complement strand
GCATCGTGGATACAGCAGGCTTCCCGAAGGATATCTATTATTTCTACCAGAGCGTATGGACTGACGAGCCGATGATACACATCGCGCCCTCCTACTGGGATTTCAACGACACCGACATCGTAGATGTTATTATTTACTCCAACGCCCACACCGTAGAGCTGTTCCTTAACGGCGAGAGCCTCGGAAGGCAGGAGATGAAGCTTCTGACCTCCGAGGATATGAGAGCGCATTTCGCGGTGCCGTACAAGGCGGGCGAGCTTACTGCAAAGGGCTATGACGAGAGCGGCGAGGTGATAGCAGAGGAGACGCTCCGCACCTGCGGCGACCCTGCAAGCGTGAAGCTCAGCCTTTACAAGAACAACGACCTGCTTTGCGCAGACGGCAGGGATATCGCGTTCGTTGAGATATCCGTGACTGACAAAAATGGTATTTCCGTAGGCAATGCGAGAAATCGCGTAAAGGTAGAGGTGAGCGGCGCAGGCCGTCTTGTAGGACTTGACAACGGCGACAGCACCGACTACGACAGCTACAAGGGCGACAACCGCAGGTTGTTCAGCGGCAAGCTGCTTGCAATGGTGCAGTCAACTCTCGATGAGGGCGACATCACCGTAAAGGTGACCTCCGAGGGTCTGGAAAGCGCAGAGCTTAAGCTGAACACCTACCGCCCGTATGAGATAAAGGGCGTTTCGGTAGTCTCGGACAACGCTTATCCTGTTGTAAAGACTGAATACAGCGCCGAGATACCCGCAAGAAAGATAGTTCCCGTATGCGAAAGCAGAGAGCTTAATGCCGACAGAACGACTGCCGAGATAACGCTTCAGCTGCTGCCTGCAAACGCAACATACAGCGATGTCACATGGAAGTGCATTAACCAGAACGGCGTTGAGGTGAACTATGCAAAGGTCGAGTGGGACGGTCTTAAGGCGACTGTAACGGCGATCGGTGACGGCGAGTTCCACGCGAGAGCATTCCTTAATAACGGCGCTTCGCAGCCGCAGGTATGGTGCGATGTTCCGTTCACGGTAACAGGCCTCGGCGCTGCTACTCGCGACGCATACAGCTTTATCTCCGCGAGCAAGCTTGACTGCTCGAATGTTATGGTAAACCTCGTTGAGGACGGCGCTGTAAGCGGCTTTAACGGCAGAACGGTTATGACCTATAAGAACGTTGACTTTGGCAGAACGGGCTGCGATACCGTGCTGCTTCATATCGGCGCTTGCTTTGACGTTGACGTTGAGGTGTGGGCTGATGTCGAGGATGAGGAGAACGCAGTCAAGCTCGACACCATGCGCTTTAACGACAACAAGCACTGGTGCGGCTTTGCGGGACAGAGCTTTGCGGTGCCGCGTATTCAGGGTATCCATGATATCAGCGTCATCATCAGCGCAGGCGTCATCTTCGGCGGCTTTGAGTTCACCGAGATAGCACGCGCATTCGATACAAATTACACCGCAGAGGCAGACGGCATCTACGGCGATGAGTACAGGATAGCTGACCGCAGCGTTGTGGGCATCGGAAACAACGTTATCATAAACTATGACGCGCTTGATTTCGGTGAAAACGGCGCACCGGCTGTGACTATCCGCGGAATCACCGCAAACCCCTCCAACCAGGTGCAGCTGCGCTACACTCCTGAGGGCGGCGAGCAGAGCAGTGTGCTGCTTG
>JAZNWG010000376.1:0-2841 GCA_045593225.1 Oscillospiraceae bacterium | reverse complement strand
TTCAGGATATTCTTTACCATTTCCTGCACCTGATGCTTTTCAGCTCTGCCGTAGCCAACCACTGCCTGCTTCACCTGAAGCGGCGTGTACTCGTATATCTCGATACCGCGCTGCGCCGCTGCGAGCATAATAACGCCCCTTGCCTGCGCGACATCGATACCTGTTGTTTTATTGTTTGTAAAATACAGCCGCTCTATCGACATACAGTCGGGCTTTGCCATATCAAGCAGGCTGCACATATCGTCGTATATCTCCTTAAGACGGCTGTCAAAGGGCTTGCCTGCCTCAGTGGTGATAGCACCGTAATTCACGACCGAAAACCTGTTCCTGTCGTAATCAAGCACTCCGTAGCCAACTATCGCATAGCCGGGGTCGATTCCTAATATCCTCATTATGTGTAGCTCTCGTTATCTGTAACATAAGCACGGACTCTCAACGGTATTCCGAGCTCGTCAGAAAGTCTCTTGCACCGCTCTATCTCATCGGGAGTGATGACATCTACAACGGTGAAGCCTACGCTGCCGCAGATATCCTTCATCTCTC
This sequence comes from Oscillospiraceae bacterium, assembly GCA_045593225.1. Lineage (GTDB taxonomy): Bacteria > Bacillota > Clostridia > Oscillospirales > Ruminococcaceae > CAG-115. The sequence continues at coordinate 2,298 of JAZNWG010000376.1, read as the reverse complement.
TTGCGAAATCCAGCATCACATCAAAGGACTTCTCACCGAAGGAGGGCTGTGTCACTTCGTTATAGCGCTTTGCGTCGGGAGCGTTCAGGCTTATCGAAACGCTGTCGATGACACCCTTTAAGCTGTTAAGGTCAAAATCGGGGTGGATAAGCTTTACAAGGCCGTTAGAGTTAAGGCGTATCTTCATATCGGAATTCTGCTTTATGTACTCCGCAACGCGCACTACCATATCAGCGCGCACCATAGGCTCGCCATAACCGCAGAATACAGCGTCAGTCATACCGCTCTTGTCGAATGCGTCAAAGGCTGCTGTGATCTCTTCAAAGCTTGGTTCATGCTCCAGCCACAGGCTGTCGTTGTCTCTGATGGAGTCTGCGTTGTTTCTTATACAGAACACGCAACGGCAAGGGCAGCCATTGGTAATATTGATATAAAGCTTGCCCTCGAATTTATAAAAAATCGTCATAAAAACGCACCCTTTCATAAAAATACTTAATCAGTTTATTATATCACTTTATTGGCGATTTGTCAAATATTTTTTGTGTTTTCATGTGCAATTTTCACAGAATTTTTGCATAAAAAAACCGCCTGCAAAAACAGGCGGTCTTGTATATGTTTTTTTAATTACATCAGCTTCATGAGCTTTGTAGCAATGCCGATATTGCCGAATGCATACAGTCTGCCGTCAGCCAGAGCATCAGCTATGGAAAGCTTGCCGTCGATGATAGCGAGAGCGTTCTCAACGGAAACAGCAGCCTCGATATCTCTCTCAACATAGTCGTAAGGAGCAACATTCAGCTTGCCGTCCTTGACCTCGATGTACATATGAGCCTCGAACTGGCCGTACAGCTTGATGTCAACAGCGCACTTGCCGTCGATAGCAGCAGCCTTCTTAGCGTCAAGCTTCTTAGCAAGCTTTGCAGCAATATCAGCAGCTGTCAGCTCCTTCTTTGCGGGAGCCTTCTTAGCGGCAGGCTTCTTTGCTGCGGGCTTTGCAGCAGCCTTCTTAGCGGCGGGCTTCTTTGCTGCAGGCTTTGCAGCAGCCTTCTTGGCAGCGGGCTTCTTTGCTGCGGGCTTTGCGGCAGCCTTCTTCTCAACAGGCTTCTTCTCTGCGGGAGCAGCAGCCTTTACCTCAGCCTTGGGAGCCTCTGCCTTCTTCTCAACGGGAGCGGCAACCTTCTTTTCTACGGGAGCAGCAGCCTTTGCTTCTGTCTTTGCTGCAGGAGCAGCAGTCTTCTTTGCATTTGCCATGATCTTTAATTCCTTTCAAAATTACAGATTTACTCCCGCCGAAGCAGGAAAAATATCTTACTTCAATATAATAACATATTTTTTCGCATTTTTCAACCACTTTTGTTTATTTTTTCCCTTTTTCGGAACAATTACACTTAATGGTAAAATGCCTGTTATTCCTCTATAGGCTCATCGCCGGGGAGTATGCCCTCCTCGCGCTCGTCTTCTTCAGCCTCGGCTTCTTCCGTTTCGGGCTCTTCAGTTTCAGGCTCTTCAATGGGATTGCCGTTTTCGTCATAGCCGGGAATATCCCATGTGGGATCGGGAACAGAGTCGCTGCCGTTGCCCGAGTACGAAATATAGCTTCGTGCGAAGTAATTATACACGCCGTTTGCTATAGCCTCTGCCATGCCGTCCTGATTTATCTCATTCGCCATTGCCATGCACTCCTCCTCATTGGAGATGAAGCCCATTTCAACAAGAACCGAGGGGAAATCCTGCTGCAGAGTTACCCAATAATAGCTGTACTTGTCACCGCGGTTACGGTCAACACCGTCGCAGTATACCTCATTCTCATAGAATGCTGACAGCTGATTGCTGATAAAGCCTGCAAGGGGCTGCGAATACGGTGTGAAGTAATACACCTCTACACCGCGCGCCTCGGTATTGCCAGCCGAGTTACAGTGCAGCGAGATAAACATATCGGCGCCGTAAGCACGCGCTATATTAGGTCTGTCATTGGTCACATAGACCTGATTTTCCGTATCAAGTCTTATAACCGTAGCTCCGAGAGCGTTAAGCTTTGCTTCAAGCTTCCTGGACACGGCGAGATTTACAGAGAACTCTGTAACATTGCCGATAGCGCCCGGGTCGAGCTTATCCCATGTCGCCGTGTAGCCATGACCCGGGTCGATAACGATAACCTTGTCCGAAAGGGTCGCGGTAGGCACCGCAAAGGTCAGCATGAGGTCGCCGTTTCCGTCATAATAAGCACCGCAGCCGCTGTAAATGCCTGCCTGCGCGAGAGTGAGCGTCAGCCTGAACTTAGGTACACCGTTTTCCTCA
>JAZNWG010000375.1:0-5696 GCA_045593225.1 Oscillospiraceae bacterium | reverse complement strand
TATTGAAAAATTCGATGATCGCATCACATGACAAGAACATATCATCTGCATCAAGGAACATAAACCACTCGCCCTGTGCAGCTTCAATGCTTACATTTCGCGCAGCAGAAAAGTCATTTATCCATTCAAAAAACAGAACTTTATCAGTAAATTCTCTTGCTATCTCTACGGTCTTATCAGTCGAGCCTGTATCGACAATGATAAGCTCGCTGTCTACTTTTTTCAGTATAGGCTGTATAGCAGTAAGACACTGGCGAAGAAATTGTTCTTCGTTTTTAACTATCATTCCGATCGTAAGCAGCATGGCGTATATTCCTTTCTGTTATGTACTAAATATATCATACCATAAAATCATCAAAAAAACAATAACCGTCACATCACAAAAGCATATATTAAAAAAATAAAAACCCCCGACCGAAGTCGGGGGCTCTTGTTAGCTAGTCAGCATTTATGCTGCCGTTAAGCGTTTAAGCTGCATTGTAATACAACTTTTCCTCAGACACATTCGCGTCAGCGGATGTGAGAGTTGAATTTTCGTCAGAAAATTCAATTCGATTAGCCGAGGAGCTGCAGAACGCCCTGGGGCTGTGCATTTGCCTGAGCGAGCATGGACTGAGCAGCCTGCTGGAGAATGTTGTACTTGGTGTAGTTCATCATCTCGGAAGCCATGTCTGTGTCACGGATTGTGGACTCAGCTTCAGTCATGTTCTCAGCTGTTGTTGTCAGGTTCTCGATCTTGTGCTCGAGACGGTTCTGGATGGAACCGAATGTAGCTCTAACCATGGAAACCTTGTTGATAGCAAAGTCGATCTGGTCGATAGCTGCGTTAGCAGAAGACTGAGCGGACAGATCAAGAGCGTCTGTACCGAGACCTGTAGATGTAACGTTCAGATCAGCCTCGAGGTCGCCCATACCGGAACCAGCCTCATACTCAAATGTGAAGTTAACAGCGTCCTTTGTGCGAGCGCCAACCTGCAGAGTGATGTTATCAACAGATGTCAGGGAAGCGGACTGTGCTGTGTAAGCATCAGGAGTTGTAACGTCGGAAGCAATCTCGATACCGCCGTTTACTGTGCCGCCGTTCAGAGCCTGAACGCCGTTGAAGTCTGTATCAGCGATCTGATTCAGCTCATCATTCAGCTGATCAAACTCGAGCTGGATAGCTGCACGGTCAGTAGCGTCATCGTATGTACCGTTAGCGGACTCAGCAGCGAGCTCCTTCATTCTCTGAAGGATGGAGTGAGTTTCCTGAAGAGCACCCTCATAAGTCTGGATCATGGAGATACCATCCTGAGCGTTTCTCTTAGCCTGGTTCAGACCACGAATCTGGGATCTCATCTTCTCAGAGATTGCGAGACCAGCAGCGTCGTCGCCTGCACGGTTGATTCTGTAACCGGAAGAAAGCTTCTCAGAAGACTTCTTCAGACCGTTTACGTTAACGTTGAGCTTGTTGTACGCGTTGAGCGCGTTCATGTTATGCTGTACTACCATTCCTGCCATAATAATTTCCTCCTTGAAATTCGCGTCCCGTTTATCGGATTCATTCCTGTGGGGACGTATGGTGTTTTTAATGTAATAAATTTCGTTGTTCCTTATATACCGTTCACCTTATGTACACTGGGGATCCTGATATCTTGGAACCTTTAGCTTAAAGATTGTTGTCTTTCAGCTATCACGTATATTATATCGGTCAGTTTTTTTAAAACTTTAGCTTTTTTTTTAAAAATTTTTAAAAAATTTTTATTTTTTTATATATTACATATAAAAACCAAAAGCTACGATATAATTATGTTTGTCAAATCACCTCAAAAGAGGGTTTGACTGTGCCTGGTATTAGCCGAGAAGCTGCAGAATACCCTGAGGCTGTGCGTTAGCCTGCGCAAGCATAGACTGAGCGGCCTGCTGGAGAATGTTGTACTTAGTATAGTTCATCATCTCAGAAGCCATGTCTGTGTCACGGATCGTGGACTCAGCTTCAGTCATATTTTCAGCAGTTGTTGTCAGATTTTCGATCTTGTGCTCAAGTCTGTTCTGGATAGAACCGAATGTAGCTCTGACCATGGAGACCTTGTTGATAGCGAAGTCGATCTGATCGATAGCTTCGTTTGCGGATGCCTGAGAAGAAAGCGAGAGCTTATCTGTTCCGAGACCTCTTGCCGATACTACGAGATCAGCCTTAAGATCACCCATTCCGGAGCCTGCTTCATAATCAAATGTGAAGTCAACAGCATCCTTTGTACGAGCACCAACCTGAAGAATGATACCATCGGTATAGGTAATGTTTGCCTTTGCAGCACCGTAATTATTAGGTACAGATACGCCTGCGCCATTTGCAGGTGTGTAATTTGAATAATCAATTAAACCTGCATCAGCAACAGTATCATCAAAACCAGTGATCTCGATGGTTTCTTCATACACAGCAGTATAATTTCTCGATTCAGCAACAGTAATCTGATCGTACTGCTCAGGAGTGATCTGAGAACCTGTTGTGTTATGCTTATAACCAACAAGAGTCTGTGTAGTTGTACTTTCAACACCGTTAGCCTGATTACCATCAGCCATCACGCCGCCGTTTAATGCAACAACACCGTTAAAGTCGGTATCTGCAATCTGGTTCAGCTCGTCGTTGAGCTGGTCAAACTCAAGCTGGATAGCCGCACGATCAGTAGCGTCATCGTACGTACCGTTTGCCGACTCGGCAGCAAGCTCCTTCATTCTCTGAAGAATGGAGTGAGTTTCCTGAAGAGCACCCTCATAGGTCTGTATCATTGAGATACCGTCCTGAGCGTTTCTCTTAGCCTGGTTCAGACCACGGATCTGCGATCTCATCTTCTCCGAAATTGCAAGACCCGCCGCATCGTCGCCTGCGCGGTTGATCCTGTAACCGGAGGAAAGCTTCTCGGAAGATTTTTTCAGGCCGGCAACATTGGTATTAAGTTTGTTGTATGCGCCAAGCGCATTCATATTATGCTGTACTACCATTCCTGCCATAATAATTTCCTCCTTGAAATTCACGTCCCGTTTGTCGGAAATCCTTTCCTATTGGGACGTATGGTTAAAGAATGCACTATATACATATATCTCTTTATGTACACTCAAGAAAGATATGCATACAATTACATATATTTATATCGGCTTTTTTTTGCTAAACTTTAGCTGTTTTTTTAAAATTTTTGGTATTTTCTCGGAAATAAGTTCTGAAAACTTAGCTTTTTTGTGATAAATATATAATAATCTTCTGTGTGTTACTTAACAAAAAGCTGATAATATCACATATAGTGCAGATAAACTGCTCTCTGTCCTCAGCAGCTCAGGCTGCACCTGAAACAGCAAGCTTTATTGCATTTACACAGAAATCAAAGCAACGCAGATTGTCATCAACAGAATATTCAGCGCAAAAATTATTGATGAGCCACTCCAGAAAAACTGCTTTTATAAGATTATCCACATACTCCTCACAGCAGTATTCCGATAAAGCTGTTTTCGCACGCTGTTTATCTTCATTTGTTTTCGCGGTTATTATCTCCCACCCGAATATCTCAGCAAAAAGCCTGCTTGTGTCTACATTATTATATATAGAAAATTCTTTTTTTACATTATTATAAATATATAAACGTCGCTTACCGTCATCTTGGGTACTGATAATTGCAGCTGTATTTACATCATCTGATGAGATTATATCCATACAATCGGGATTTCTGCAAATATTCTCCATAACAGAATAACATGAAGTCCTGCAGCTGCGCAGCACCGTATTATCACAGACTCTTGTTATCCTGGGATATTCGCGACAGACATAAGAGAGATACTCTTCTCCGTAATTTTTGTGTATCTCACAAAGACCGCTGTCTGTAAGAAAAGGGCATACACCGTTATCATTAAAGCATATTGATCTGTATGCACCTTCACCACTGAAGGAATATGATATCTTATCTGTCAGCTTTCTTTCACCAATAGAAGCAAGCTTATCTACTTCATTCTTATGCCATACTATATTCCAATCCCTGCAGCAGGTAGACGGACATTCACCCGCAAGACAGGTAAATCTATGAGCAAGATTTGGTTGTATAAGCTGCATCATTAGCCTCCTTAAAACAAAACGGCGGAATACCGCCGTTCTCATTATTTATCCGAGCCCTCAAGAAAATATGAAGCTTCCATATCAGCAACTGATAGAGCAAACGCGAGAGGAAACATCTCAAGAGCTTTTCCGACAGAATTCTTATCCTCATTTCCCGAAAAGCCCATATGCCAGCGTATCGCCATAGCCTCCTCGCGGGAAAGACGCATAAAGCCGCTTACCATATAAACTGATTTCTCTCCATGACCGTAGGGGAGAGTATCATTTATCTCATAATAAGGCACCTTTTCCCACTGGCCTGTTTTTTCGTTTTTGGAGTTTCTGTAACTTACACGGTAAAAATTGACCTTACAGATATCATGAAGTAATGCTACTATCGCGATAGTTTCTGCGCTCGCAGTAAGCTTATATTGTTCCTTTATACGAGGTCTTTCCATATAATCACAAAGGCAGTCATACACATTAAGCGAGTGGCGGAGAAGCCCTCCCTCAAAAGCATTATGATATCTTGTGCTTGCAGGAGCAGTGAAAAAATCGCTTTTATTTTCAATAAAATCCAGCAGCTTGTCCGCACCCTCGCGCTTTATATTATCATTATAGATCTGTATAAATCTTTCCTTATCAGTCATAACTACCTCTTAACCAGTAAACCTTACCTGCTTACGCAGAAGCTTTCTGTTTTCAACGTCAAATGTATATTCATACTGAAGCACAGTATAATTTCCGTTGCTTTGCGATGCTACGATATGCTGCGTCATGATTCCTGCAGCGTCAAGCTCGAGATGAGTACCGTAAGGTGCTGTTTCAACACCATCTTCATATACAGGTATCTCGATTATCTTTTCATCAAATACAGCAAAAAATCTTGCATACTGAGGTGTTTCCACTTCATTTATTATATGAAAATCAAGCTGGATAAGATCGGGATATTCATCTGATTCAAATTCTCTTTTATTTGATATAAGCTCACAGCCATAAGAAAGATCATCTGTTACACTCTCAAGAATAAGAAAACGATCATCTCTCGGAACATTTATTTTGAAAGAATCTATTATCTCACCCTTTTTCATGAGATCCAGACGAAAATCTCCGTAAAGCTCACCATTTATATATGTAGTATCTATTTCTGCTTCAGCAGTGGAATCAAGCTTTACTCCCGATATTACCAGAGTGTAATATTCATCATCTGAATAGATATTCGTTATATTATAAGAGAGCCTGTCACCTTCAACTCTTGACGTCTGAACTGCAGGTGGGATAACATCATCAGGCTCCAGATAAGTCTGCTCTGTTGTTGCTGTTGTTGTAGTTACAGCAGTTGTTGCTGATGTTGTTGTTGCAGATGTCGAGGTCTGCACAGAAGATGTCTGTACTTCACTCCTGCTGTTTTCTTCATTTTCAATATTGCAGCCGGATAAAGATAATACCACTAATAAACTCAAAACTGATAAATATAGTTTTTTCACAGACCTCACTCCTTTATTTATTGTTGTTTACATTATATAAGAAAACATATTAAAAATCAAGCTGTTTTCGGGACAAAAAACGCTATATATTTTTTTAAATAATCTAACATTAAACATATCTTTGTTGAAATAGAATAGTTTTTCTCACT
>JAZNWG010000374.1:0-10011 GCA_045593225.1 Oscillospiraceae bacterium | reverse complement strand
TATCATCAGAAAACGCTCGCCCGATGACAAGGTGATAGCTATCGCAGGAAACCCTAATGTCGGCAAGAGCACGCTTTTCAACTCGCTTACCGGAATGAACCAGCACACGGGAAACTGGACGGGAAAGACAGTTGCTGTTGCACAGGGCTATCACAGCAGCACAGAGCACAGCTATGTATTGGTTGATATACCGGGCACCTATTCCCTGCTTCCGCACTCTGCCGAGGAGGAGGTAGCCCGCAGCTTCATCTGTCTCGGAGCTCCCGATGCGACAGTTGTAGTATGCGACGCGACCTGCCTGCAGCGCAGTCTTGATCTGGTGCTTCAGGTAACCGAGATATCTCCGAAAACGATAGTATGCGTAAATCTTATGGACGAGGCTGAAAGAAAGGGCATACATATCGATCTGCCGCTTTTGTCAGAACGCCTCGGAGTTCCCGTTTGCGGAGTTACAGCGCGCCAAAAAAAGTCGCTTTCAGCGCTTACAGATATGCTCGATAAGCTTGACACAACAGATTTCCGTCCTCCCGAGATACGCTATCCCGCCGCTGTCGAGGCCGCTGTAACGGTGGTTGAGCAAGCTCTGCGCCGCAATCTCGGCAAAAGGACAGCAACGCGGTTTCTGGCGTTGAGACTGCTTGAGGGCGACAACGAGATCGCAATAAAGCTTGCACAGCAGCGTGGCTTTGCAAGGCTTCCGCAGGACATTTCAGACGCAGTCGAGCATGGGCTGCGGCTGCTCGCAGCCGCGGACATCACACGCGACAAGCTGCGTGATCTCATCGTAAGCGCTGTCACAGCAAATTCAGACGACATCTGCAGAGGCGCGGTGACGCAAGGCTCGTCTGCCCGCAGCAGCGCAGACCGCCGCGCAGACCGCATACTGACGAGCCGCATATTCGGCTATCCTATCATGATACTGCTCCTGCTGGGCATCTTCTGGATCACTATAACAGGCGCAAACTACCCTTCGGGGTGGCTTGCCGACGGGCTTTTTGCGCTGGGAGATAAGCTTTCGGAGCTTCTCGTATCATGGAATGCTCCAGAATGGCTCATCGGAGTGCTGATAGACGGCGCTTACAAGGTGCTTGCCTGGGTGGTATCTGTCATGCTGCCACCTATGGCCATATTCTTTCCGCTGTTCACGCTGCTTGAGGACTCGGGGTATCTTCCGAGGATAGCCTACAACCTCGACAAGCCGTTCCACAAATGCAATGCATGCGGCAAGCAGGCACTCACAATGGCAATGGGCTTCGGCTGCAATGCCGCGGGCGTAGTCGGCTGCCGCATTATCGACTCAAAGCGCGAGCGGCTCATAGCAATGCTCACAAACAGTCTTGTACCCTGCAACGGCAGATTTCCCGCCATGATAACACTTATTTCGATATTCTTTGTAGGTACTGTCGGCGGCTTTTTCGGCTCGGCGCTGTCGGCGGTGCTGCTTACCTGCGTCATACTGCTCGGAATAGGCGCGACTTTTGCAGTGTCAAGACTGCTGTCCTCGACTATCCTCAAAGGCGAGCCGTCCTCGTTTACGCTGGAGCTTCCACCCTACCGCATGCCGCAGTTCGGGCGCGTTATAGTCCGCTCAATGCTTGACAGGACGCTGTTCGTCTTAGGCAGAGCTGCAGCCGTTGCCGCTCCCGCAGGAATCGTGATATGGCTGATGGCGAACATAACCGTTGACGGCGCAACGCTGCTTTCGCACTGCACGGGCTTTCTTGACCCTTTCGCGCGGCTTTTCGGGCTTGACGGAGTTATACTCATGGCGTTTATTCTGGGGCTTCCCGCAAACGAGATAGTAGTCCCGATAATCATAATGGCTTACTCCGCAGGAAGCAGCATAACCGAGCTTTCCCCTGCCGCTATGCAGGCGCTGTTTGTTGAAAACGGCTGGACTTGGGTAACCGCTGCGTGCACCATAGTTTTCTCGCTTATGCACTGGCCTTGCTCCACTACCCTGCTTACTGTAAGGAAAGAATCGGGCAGCATGAGATGGGCAGTCCTGTCCGCTGTCATACCAACATTGGCAGGGCTTATGCTGTGCTTTATCCTGAACAACGTTCTGGGGCTTTTCGTCTAGCAAAAAAACAACTAAATTTCGCCTTTATCCGCATAAAATCTATTGACTTTTGATACTATTGGTAATATAATAATAGCTGGGGAAAAATATCAAAATAAAAAACAAAAATTGCCTTTACAATAACTATGCCCCACTCCCCGTGGGGCTTTTTTATGGAGTAGATGAAATGATATTTGCAGACCTTCTGTTCTTGTATATATTTATACCTGCTGCTGCAATATGCTATGCACTGGCAAGGTATCTTGACCTGGCATTATTTGCACCCAAAAAGCACGGCAGTCACTTTGCGCAGCCTCAGCAGCAAAATCCGCTTGAAAACGGTGTGCTGGTGATATTCTCGCTGATATTCTACGCATGGGGCGAGCCTATCTATGTGCTGATGATGATAGCAAGCGTTCTCGTGAACTATTTCATAGGCCTTGCGCTCGCTAAAAAACACTCAAAGGCTATCCTTATACTCGGCGTGGTATTCAATATAGCAGTTATCGGCGTGTTCAAGTACGCTGACTTCCTTGTTGAAACGATAAATCTGCTCGGCTTCGGGATCCCGCTGCCCAAGATAGCACTTCCTATCGGTATCAGCTTCTTCACTTTCCAGACGATGAGCTATCTTTTCGATGTTTACAGGGGCGACTCCGCTGTTCAGAGAAGCTTTGTAAACCTGCTGCTGTACATCTCGATGTTCCCGCAGCTCATCGCAGGCCCTATTGTGCGCTACGACACCATCGCACGCGAGATAGATTCACGCAGCATAAGCTTTGATGATATTGCAGAGGGCTCGTTCAGATTCCTTATTGGTCTCGGCAAGAAGGTGATCCTTGCAAACCAGCTTTCAGAGCTGTCCTCGCAGTTCCTTGACGGCGATGTTACCGCACTCTCCGCAGGCAGCGCCTGGCTTGGAATACTCGCCTACACACTCCAGATATACTTCGACTTCTCGGGCTACTCCGATATGGCGATAGGCATGGGCCGCTGCTTCGGATTCCACTTTGACGAAAACTTCAACTATCCCTACATATCCTCGACTATTACCGAGTTCTGGCGCAGATGGCATATCTCGCTCGGCTCGTTCTTCAGGGATTATGTGTATATCCCTATGGGCGGAAACCGCAAGCACCAGCCACTCAACATCATGGTGGTATGGTTCCTCACAGGACTCTGGCACGGCGCAAGCTGGAACTTTGTGCTGTGGGGCGTGTACTTCGGTATCATCATAATGCTTGAAAAATACACGATACTCAAAGTCCGCGACAAGATACCGTCTGTATTCCTGCACCTGTACAGCCTGTTCCTTATCGTTATCGGCTGGGTGCTGTTCTACTTCACGGATTTCGAAAAGATAGGTCAGTTTATGAGCTCGCTGTTCGGCGGTGGCTCGGCAGGCGGCTGGGACTACCTCGCACAGAACGCTCTCACAAGCAACCTCTGGCTTATCATCGCAAGCATCATCTGCTGCATTCCGTTCGGCAGATTCATCCGCAGCTTCTACGACGAATCGGGCACTGTGCGCTCCGCAGGCTTTGCGGCATTCATGACCGCTGCAAAGACAGTCTGCGCCGCTGCACTGCTGATAGCAAGCACTCTGCTGCTTATCGGCGACACCAACAACCCGTTCCTGTATCTGAGATTTTAAGGGAGGGGTGAAGATATGAGACCGCAATACGAAAAGAAATACAAGATGCCAAAGCCCACCCGCCGCAAGAAGATGATGAATATGGTCTACCTTGTGACGATACTGGTGGTTTTTGAGGCAATAGGACTTATGCTGCTCGTGTTCCCGAGAAGCGAGGTTTCCGAGCTTGAAAAGCGCGAGCTTGCGAAATTCCCTGAGCTTACGACTGAAAGCTATTTCAGCGGCGACTACACCGAGGGCATAAGCAAATGGTTCAGCGATACCGTTCCCTTCCGCGATCAGCTTATGGAGATGTCCTACGCTCTGCGTGACCTCAAGGGCTTCAGCGAGGGCGGCAGCGAGATAAAGCTGCATGGTGTAGGCGGTACGGTTCAGCCTGAATCGCGCCCCGAGCAGACCTCAAAGCCCGATGTCGACGAGCCTGATTCAAAGCCCGTTGAGGACGCAACTCCCGATACCGAAACGATTGAAAGCTCTGCACCGGACGCTGAAACTGTTGAAACCACTGAAAGCGGCAACAGCCAGATAGAAATTCCCGATGAAGAAGCTCCCAACGAGCATGACGCTGTTGATATCAAGAACAACGGCGTTGCGGTAGTCGGAAGCGGTGCTGACACCCGTGCACTGATGCTGTACGGCGGAAGCTACACAGTCGGCGAGGCTTATGCCAAGGTCATCAACCAGTATAAGGAAGCACTGGGCGACAGCGTTAATGTTTACAGCATGATAATTCCTACGGCAGTTGAATTCTACAGCCCCAAAGAGCTTGACGCATACTCCGCAAGCCAGCTTGACAACATCAACTGGGTCATCGAGAACCTCTCTGATGACGTCAAGGCTGTGGACGTTTATACTCCGCTCTCACAGCACACCTCGGAATACATCTACACCCGTACCGACCACCACTGGGCAGCGCTCGGTGCTTACTACGCAGCACAGAAATTCGCGGAGGTGGCGGGAGTGCCGTTTATGGATATCTCAGAATACGAGCAGAAGATCGTACGAAACTATGTCGGCTCGATGTACACCTACAGCGACTACGACCCGAATGTAAAGAACAACCCCGAGGACTTCATCTATTATGTTCCGAATATAGACTACACCGCGACCTATTACGAGTATATCCTCGGCGAGGACGGCTCGATAACAGGCATGGCTGCGCCCGACGACGGCAGCTATTTCTGGAAGTATTCCGATGGCAGCGGTCTTGCGTACTGCACCTACATGGGCGGTGACTCCAAGATAGTTCATATTAAGACCGATACCGCAAACGGCAGAAAGCTCGCTATCTTCAAGGACAGCTACGGAAATGCAATTCCGCCGTATCTGTTCGGCTCATTCGAGGAGATAATCGTGATCGATATGCGATACTTCACCTACAACGCAGTAGATTACCTCACTGAAAACGGTATTACCGATGTCCTGTTCGCAAACAACGCATTCCACGCTGCGACAGCCTCGACGGTAAGGTATTATGAGAAGTTCCTTACACAGTGATAACCTAAAAATCCCCCTTGAAAATACTCAAGGGGGATTTTTATTGAGCGGCTTCGCACCGCACGTCAGCTTAATTCGCTGCGTCAGTCTCATCAAATGTTATCCTCGAATAAAGAATATCTGTATCAGATGTTCCTTCTATTTCCTTTCTGGTCTTACCTATAAAATGCTCGCCCTGCATAAAGGAGCTGATTATATCCATAGAATTTGAATAGACCGCCTTTCCTGTCGGGATATCATACTTTACATAGAATATGTTCTGTTCTATTCCTTTTCTGAACGGGATATACAGTGTATGCTCATAAATTCTGAGGTGTCCCGACGGCATATGATACAGCCTGCTGTATATATCCGAAAAATCGCTCATGAAAAGCTGCTGCGTCTCCCCTGTCGCTTTTTCGGTAATGAAAATGCTGAGATTATCCTCGGCCGGCTCAATTTCATAATACTCGTTATAACCATTATACATACCTACAAATGCGTTTTCAAGCTCCACATCGGGAGTCTGCAGCTCGCAGCTCGGCAGCATAAGGTCATATATCTCGTCAGCCTGCTCATCATAATAACGCAGGCGATCTCCCATAAACCAACGTTTCGTATAAAGATCGATAAAATCAAGGGAAATCGTCTCGCCTGTTGCGAACACATATACATGAAGCGTATCGGTCTCTCTGTCACGGAACACTACACATTCGTCATTGGAATAAACATGCTCCGCCCACTCTGCCGTTATCGTTATAAGCTCCATTGTGTCGTTATCAAGTGCGAAAAAGCCGTCACCGCCGTTCTTTATATAGGTATACCTGCCATCGCGGTAAAGCCCGTTCTCCTTATCCGACTCTAAGAGCTTCTCCGTGATAACGCCGTCCTTTACATAGAAAACACAGCTGTAAACCGTCGGAGTCACATAATCAACATTGAAATAATAATTTATCGCACATATCCAGTCAGCAGTATCACTGCCGACATAACTCACATACATCTGTTCATAAAGGTAATTCTGTTCGATATAGAGCTGCTTTTTCGGACCGTCGGGCATAGAATTTACATAGTCCACCGCCTCAGCATACAGTTTGGCGTGCTCCTCCATATCTATCGGCACATCAAAGCCTGCCTGCGCCACGATACCATTATAGCTTATCGTATCGTACAGTACAAGGTCAGCCTCAACTGCATTTATCTTTTGCTGCTCGATTGTATCCTCAATATCCACAGGCTCGGCTGTTTCCTGTGTGCTGTCTGTAGTAAATGTATCAGCAAGAGTCAGCTTATTCTGTGCCTTACCCCAATATATTCCGCTGATAACACATACCGCTATTGCCGCTGCACAAGCACAAAGTATCGCAATAAGCTTTCACCTGCCCTGTTTCTTCTCTTTACTGTTCTTTTTCAACGATATCACCCTTCCTTTATAGTCACCGCCCTGTATAACAGAGCTATTACTGCTCTTAGCAAAATACTCCGCGGCCTCGTCAGTGAAGCGCTCGTCGATATTATCGATAACCTGCTTCCAAAGCTCACTCATACCTTTACACCCCTTTCAGAAAGATATGTACGCAGTGCCTTTCGCGTACGCATAAGGCTGCTCTTTACGGCAGACTCGCTCATTCCTGTGCTTTCGCATATCTCTAGCACGCTCATATTGTAATAATATCGCGCCGTGAAAACGACTCTGTTCTTCTTGTGCTGACCTTCAAGAAAGCTGTTCAGATACTCCGATATCTGCCTGCTATCATAGAGAGTTTCGGCAGTGCGGCTGTCAGGCAGCACCTCAGCAAGCTCATCATACTGCTCCTCGTAGCCCCTGCGCAAGTTTACCTCTCTTGCATTCAGCGCTGTATTGCGAACTATCCTGCAAAGATATCCGCAAAGCGACTCGGGGACTTTCGGAGGGATCGCATTCCAAAGCTTCGTGTAGCTGTCGCTGACGCATTCCTCTGCGTCCTCGCGGTTTCTCAGCACCGCATACGCTACCTTAGAGCACAGCGCACCGTACTTTGCGTGTATCTCCGATAAAGCCTGCTCGGAACGTCCGAAGAACAACGCTATTATATTTCTGTCGTCCATAATTACCACTCCTTTGCCGAGAGCAATTCCCCTCTCATAAATATTAACATTAAAAACATCGTGTAGGTTGCTTTTTCTGAAAAAATTTTACTCAAATTATCAAGACAATTTGACAAAAGTATGCTACAATGTAATCGTAAAGCTTTACTATATTGGAATGAGGGATATCATGAACGCTGATAAGATCCGCAGTCTTACCGACGCACTTGAATACATTGAGGCAAACCTGAGCGATGAGATATCGCAGGAGGACTGCGCAAAAGCCGCCTGCTGCTCGCTCTCGGGGCTTCAGAAGATGTTCAGGTATGTATTTCACATAGGTGTCGGAGACTACATCACGCGACGCAGGCTGTCAAAGGCCGCAGACGAGCTGAGGAAAGGTGAAAAGTCCGTGCTGGAGATAGCTATGAGCTATGGCTACGGCTCGGCGGAGGCCTTCACCCGTGCGTTTTCGCGCCTGTGGGGAGTTACTCCTACCGCGTACCGCAAGGAATGGAGCTTTTCTACGCTTTATCCGCGTCTTGATTTCCCGAGAAGATTTATGTATAATGGAGAAGAGATCATGACAAACAAATTTGACATTTCTGAGCTTTACGACTATATCCGCGAAAAGAAGGGCACTTATATACTGAGCTTTGATACTTCAAGACTCATGGAGGTAAATGATACCTACGGTCATGCGGCAGGCGACAAGGTCATCCTTGAATGTCTGCACCGCATTGACGAGCAGTGCACCGAGGGCATGCTGATGTTCCGTATCGGAGGCGATGAGTTCGTACTGGTAACAGGTCTTTCTGACAAGGCAGAGGTAGAGGCGCTTGCTGATAAGATACTTTCGCAGAATGGAAACGCCATCACTCATGACGGCACAGAGATACCTGTATCAATGCGCTCAGGCGCAGTGCTGCTGGATAATGGAACCCCGCGCTATCAGGAGCTTTTCTCAAGACTTGTGGCAGTAGCAAGCGACGAGCCCGGAAAGCTGGTTTTTGAGAAGTAAAAGGAGCATATAATGCAATTTACCGCTAAGATAGAACAGACCTTCGCTTATCAGAAGCGTATGAAATACATTGCTGAAACCGATTCCTTCATTGCAAAGGACTGTGACAGTCTTGGCTATGTAAAGAATGTAAAGCAGCCGTACGGCTGGATAACAGAGTCAGGCACTCCCCCACAGCCGCACCTTGACGTCTACATAATGACAGAGTGCGATTTCGAGCTTGGCGACGAGGTAGAGGTGCGCATAATCGGCGTGTTCCGCCGCATTGACGGTGATCACAAGCTTGTGGGAGTGACGCCTGACAGGGATATCAGCGACTTCTCCGAGCTTTCGGCTACCGAAAAGGAGGATATGCGCAGGCTTTACAGCGGTAAATATGAGGGCGAGGGCTGGTTCGGTAAAGACATTGCCGAGGAGATAATAAACACATTCTTTGAGGAACTTCCGCAGACGAGGTGACACTATGAAACGACTTTTTGTAATGGATAAAAAGGACTACGATCCTGCGATGCCAAGAAGCAGACGCCCCTCGGCGAGAGCAATAATCTTCAGCGGTGACAAGCTCGCAATGGTTTACAGCTCGCGCGACAGGTATTACAAATTCCCCGGAGGCGGTATCGAGGAAAACGAGAGCAATGAAGCTGCGCTTATCCGTGAAGTGCGTGAGGAAACAGGGCTTTGTGTCATTCCCGAGAGCATAAAGGAATTCGGCTCGGTGCTGAGGCTGAAAAAATCCACGATGTTTGAGGAGTGTATCTTCGAGCAGGAAAGCTTCTACTATACCTGCGAGGTTACGGACGAAATAAGCAAAACTGCACTTGACGGCTATGAGATAGAGGAAGGCTTTACGCTGCGCTATGTAACGGCAGAAGAAGCAATCAAACAGAACAAGCAGAGCCTTTCCGAAGACAGCGAGATGCTTATACGCGAAAACGGTGTACTGGAGCTTGTCATAAAGGAGAAATAACTATGTTCTACTGCGAATTACCCAAGGTATGGCAAAGGATATTTCAGCTTGAATGGCAGTCCGTATGCGAGGGCAGTAAGGCTATTGCGGCGGTCATAGCGGACAGCGATGGCAATATCCTTTCCGAGGGGCGGAATATGATATCCGAGTGCGGTGTGCCTAACCCTGCGACTGCCCATGCCGAAGCCGAGGCAATACGAAACCTCGATGTAAGCAGGTTTCCTGCTCCTAAGACCTACACGCTCTATGCTGGACTTGAGCCCTGCATCATGTGCATGGGTACTCTCGTTATGGGTCATATAAGACATGTTGAGATAGCTGCGCGCGATAATTTCGGTGGCGCTATGGGGCTTATACAGCTCAGCCCGTTTGCAAGAAGCAAGGGTATCAGCATAAAATGGCTTGACAATGAGCTTTCCGATATGCAAAGAGCGTTCCAGACAATACGCGAGCTTATATACAACAAGGACGAGGAAAAGCGTGGAAGAATGCTTGCAGACTTCGCCGAGCTCAACAAAACAGGTGTTGAAGCTGCAAAGGCTCTGTACGAGAGAGGATTTTTCAGTGACAAGACCCTGTCCGATATCACAGCGGAAGAGGTTTTTGACGAGCTTATGAATAAATTCTGATGATGATATGCAAAAAATCCGAGGTAATGCCTCGGATTTTTTCCATTTTTGGCATATATGATAATTTTCTATGCATAATTTCTACCACCCGACTTGCAGAACAGGTGTTGATTTTTCTTTGAAAATAGTGTATAA
>JAZNWG010000373.1:0-3091 GCA_045593225.1 Oscillospiraceae bacterium | reverse complement strand
ATAACCTCGCTTGATGAGGGCGAGGAGATGAAGTTCTACAATGTGAGTGGCACACTGCTTAATAAGGCAACTAAAAGTTCGCTTGCTTCGCAGTCGGGTGCGATCATAGATGAGGCAAATAACAAGGTCTATATACCGTCGAAGCTCACTGTTAAAAATGCGGCTTCGCAGATACCTTATACCGCAGATGCAAGCAATGACAGGCTTATTATGACCGCAGGTCAGCACAGCTATGATCTCCGTCTTTCGCACAAGACTTATACCTCTCTTGCTGAAATGGCTACCGAGATCAATGCGCAGATCGCCGCTGCTGACGGAGGAACACCCGCTACGACAGTTGAGGTCGGCTCTGACGGAAAGTCGCTCGTTTTTACAGGTCCTTACAACGAATCGGGAACTGTTGATATAGACGACGTCAGCACCTGCAATATAGGACTTACCAAGAAGACAGTAAGCTCATCAGATCCTAATTATAATCCTGCTACGGGAAATATTGAAAAACCCGCTACCATACGCGCAGAGGGAATAGATACACATTTCCCCAAGACGATCGACTCTACAAATAATACCATTACTATGGATTATACCTCACCCGACCCTCTTGATGCAGACAGGACTATAACGGAAAAGCTTACTATAACTATCCCTGATGGCACTTACAACAATGCTACCGAGTTCACAAATGCTGTGAATAACGCTATCGCGTCCGATCCTGCTCTCAGCGGCAAGATCAAGGCAAGCTACTCGTCATCGGGCAGTAATAAAGGACTTACGTTCACTACCGAAAACGGAGGCAGCGGTTATAAGCTGTCAAATCTCAGCGGTACGACTGAAGTGGATAAGTATATCAGCAAAGCAAACACTTCAGGCGGTGAGGTCGATGCTGATGGAAATGTTGTTAAATTCCCTGCAACCGCGACAAATGACAAATACAATACACTTTTTACCGGTGACGGTGTTGAGATAACAGATGCAAACGATCACGTTTCGCTGTCAATAAACGGTACTGTGTACGAGTTTGATATTGCACATGGCGTTTATCAGGGCACATCAGGCAGAGCAGACCTTACAGATCAGCTGCGAAATGGTCTTGCGGGCGCCAACGTTACTGTTACCGACAGCGGAAACTCGCTGATAATAACCACAAATGACAGCGGACTAGGCCAGACGATATCTGTAAACGGTGGCAATACATCGCCTTATTTCAAGAGAGCTCAGAATGTAAGTGCGCCTGTTTCAACACAGCGTAAGGAGTCTCCTTGCTATATCCTTGGCAAGAATGCCATTAATAGTATTGAGATCAAGGATTATTTCAATAAGATGTCGTTTGATTATGTGCAGGACGGCAATACCTACCAGGTAGATGTTACAGTGCCTGTCGGAACATACACTGCGGCAACACTTGCGCAGGCTATTCAGGACAGCATAAATCAGACTCTCCCTGCAAATTCGCTTGAGGTGTATACAAACGGTTCAGGCAATATCGGTATACAAAGTGCGACTATCACTCCGCTTCGTACCATAACAAATTTTAAGGGCGGTCTGTTTGACAAGGTGTTCCAGAACGCGAATTATACCAACATATCACGACACACCGAAAAGGTCGGAACCTCTACAGGCTCGTATCTTACCTATATCGTCGGCAGAAATGATCTTTCTCCCGAGACCGATGACGAGCTTTCCTCGGGTCATAATGTAATAATTTATCCTGCGCTGAATGATAACCTTATATTTGATCTTCGCTATGATGGTGAGACTTATAAGGTAGATTTCACTATTCCCGCAGGGGAATATGCTCCTGATCAGCTTGCAGATGTGATCAGAGACGCAGGAAGAGCGGCACTTGACGGCATGACCGATAAAAACGGCAATCCGTTCCCGAAGGACGCATTCAATGCTACTATCGGACTTACTCCTATCGGACTGCCTAACCCCAATACTGCTATAAAAAGCTCGGATAAGCTCGTGCTGTGCTTTAAAGCTCCTGATGATGGCTCACTTAGCGACACAGAATGTATCATTGACGGTGTAAGAGGAAGCGCTGCTTACAGGATATTCTATGAGGCAACACAGTCACCCACTCCGTCAAAGGTAATAGGCAAGGCCGACCTTACTGACGGAATAATGATAACCGCAGGAGAAAACGACACGCTTAGCTTTGAGCTTGACGGTACAGAGTATAGCGTAACTATCCCCGAGGATACCTACACCTGTGATGAGCTGTATCAGTACCTGAATGAGCAGTTCGCCGCAGCGAACAGTATGGTGCGCTGTACCAATATGAATGGACATCTGATGTTCTATACAATAGAGAACGGCGATTATGAAATAGGTATGTTTACAGGAAACGCAGCTGATTCGCTGTTCTATGGCGGTCAGAGCCGTGAGACAGATTCGGAGCTCGGTATCCACACAGGGCGCAGGACAGATACGTATATCTGGTATCTCAAGACCAGAATAGACGATCATCTCATGCGTATCAATACAACGGGTGTGTCTACCGCTGAGCGCTCAGCAAAGGCACTCAGCAGAATCGACAATGCTGTTAATTCGCTTTCCTATTGGCGTGCACTTTCGGGCGCGAATGAAAATCGCTCGCGTCATACATATTCGCGCAATCAGGAGTACATTGCGAATATTGAAGAAGCTGAATCCACGCTTCGTGATGCGGATATTCCGACTGAAGCAGCCGAGCTGGCAAAGCAGCAGATACTCATGCAGGCTCAGAATGCAATGATAGAACAGGGCAAGCAGCAGCATTCGTCGATACTGGATGTGCTGGCATAAAAGAAAAGGTGCGATATGTTTGGTATCGCACCTTTTTGAGTGTTTAAGATCTACTGGCTTAATTCTCGATTCTCCTGCCGTCTGTAGTGATAGTAACTACCTGCCATGGAATAAATCTACCGCTGGCTTTAAGCGCGTTCCTGGCAGCATTTTCTATTCCGCCGCAGCAGGGATCCTCCATCCGTACAATTGTGAGGCTTTTTATATCGTTGTTGGAAATGATCTGTGTAAGCTTGTCGGTGTAATCGCCTTCATCAAGCTTAGGGCATCCGATCAGTGTAATTCGGTTTCTGATGAAATCATC
>JAZNWG010000372.1:0-12393 GCA_045593225.1 Oscillospiraceae bacterium | reverse complement strand
ATCAGCTCGGCAGCTTCAATTATAACTTCGAAAGCTTCGCTTTTGGCTTCGGTAGCTTTTCTTCAGGCTCTTTCAGGAGCAGAGCGTTCCGCTCAGGCTCTTTTGGCAGAACGTGGCAGTGGGAGTGGGAATGGCGCTTCGGATCGTTCAGAGGAGGCTCGTTCCGCTTTGGCAACACAAGCTTCGGCGGCTCTTACAGATTTAATCTGGACTCGTTCGGTTACGGCTCTTTCAATTCAGGCTCGTACAAGCTCGGCTCGTTCGACTGGAGCAGACTCGGCTCTCTGCCGATAGGTATGCTCCCCTCGTCCTACAGAGGTGTGCCGCTCGGAAGCTTCAGACAGATGACCATAGACGAGTATGATGAGATAATGTACCGTTGCCTTAATATGTGTCCGCTCAACCGCTTTGGTTACGGAATCCATAACATCTAAGAGGTTTTTATGAATGCTATCCATATAATCTCCACCGCTCCGTTTTTTGCTAAGAAAAGCGGAGCGTTTTCAGTGGAGAATTTCGACCTTTACTGCACCGTTCTGTCCGCACTGAGCTGGCGTAAACTTAACGGCGATATCGCGCTGTACACCGATAAGGCAGGCGCGGAATACTACAAAAAGACGGGTATGTGCGATATCTGGAACGAGGTCCGCGTGTGTATTCCCGATGACCTTGAGGGTGTTGACCCGCAGATGTTCTGGGCAGGCGGCAAGCTGTTCGCGCTGCGCGAGGCAAGTGCGCCCTGTGCGATGATAGATACAGATTTCATCGTATGGAAGAAGATAGACTTCGGCAATGAGCTGATAGCCGCTCACCGCGAGGAACTCTACCCCGACATCTACCCGCCGCTGCCGTATTTCAGGCTGAAAGATCATATCCTGCCGCCGTTTGACGAGAGCGTGCTTCCGCTGAATACCGCGTTCCTGTATCTCCCCGATAACGACTTCAAGGAATTCTACACCTCGCAGGCAATTGCCTTTATGAAGTCGGCTGTCCCCTGTGACGACAGGCTTTGCTACATGGTATTCGCCGAGCAGCGCATGGCTGCAATGTGCGCCGAGTATACAGGCACTCCTGTGAAAACGCTGCTTGACAAGGATCACCTGTTCTTCCCGCAGGACGGCTTTACGCACCTCTGGGGCGCAAAGCAGGCAATGCGCGACGATCCCGCGCTCCGCGAGGATTTCTGCCGCAAGGCGGCCGACAGGATAAGGAACGAGTTCCCCGATTTTGCGTATACGGTGGATATTATATCAAATTTGTAGGAGCGAATATTGTTCGCCCGAATATCGGAAACACAAACGGGCGGATATCGAATCCGCCCCTATGTTTTCTAATAATGACGCATGGGCTCGTAGGGACACGGCTTGCCGTGTCCGCATATGATACCGAGATATCTTGAAACGTGCACGGCACGCCGTACCCCTACGCAAAACCGTAGGGCGGCATGCCGCAGACACGATGTCTGCGCAGTTGCCTCAAAGCGGCGAATGGATGCGCCGCAGCAAAGGGCAACACGCCTCATGCCGCCGTCAAGGTTTGCGATGATTAAGCGGCGGGCTGTGGGCAGCCCGCCCTACGCACAAAAACACCCGAGAACGCAAATTCTCGGGTGTTACTTTTCGTTTTTTTCGTCAATAAAGGATTTAATGTCGATATTGTTATCTATAACATATTTTATGCTGTTCACGATAAGCGCCGCCTTTGAGATGTCGTTTTCGGCACAATAGTCGTCTATCATCTGATAGTCGGAGGGTTTAATATTTGCCTGTATTTTCTTATAATTCTCTTTGTTATATTTGTTGCTCGCTTTTATATGCGCCTTACTAACACTCATCTTCTCACCTGCTTTTGTCGATATTGTCGCACAAAATAACCGTAATCTATGTTATTTTCGTCAATTATCCCAATTGAAAATAACAGTAATCTATGTTATAATGATATCATCGGAAAACGCTTATAAAACACTTTTTATAAACGCATAAATATACAAAATAATTATACACCACATTACAGATAAAATCAAGGGCAAAGGAGAAATTTCTATGTACGACACCCTCGACAAGCTTTTCCACGGCGAGATCGACCCGTTCGGGGTCGGACGCAGCCACGACGCCGAGCTGCTTGAAGCTGAAAGGCTATTCAACAAGCTGATGGACGGCGCAGGCTCAAAGCTCGGGAACGATCTGCGTGAGCGCATAGAAGCTGCCACACACGAGCTTATCTACGCACAAGGGCGCGTCCTGTTCTGCGAAGGCTTTCGGCTCGGAATGCGCATGACAGCGGAGAGCTTCATAGACGGCGGCGCTTAAATCAAATTTTTTATTTTACCCCCTTGAAAAATCCTTCGGGATATGTTATACTATACTGTAAGCACAGGGAAATACCCTAAAGCAAACTACATTTAAAGAAAGAGGTGTTCCTTTTGAAGCACATCACAACTATCAACAAGGCAAATCTCAAGTCTACCGCTGCTAAGGGCGGCTGCGGCAACTGCCAGTCTTCCTGCCAGTCTGCTTGCAAGACATCCTGCACAGTAGCTAACCAGAAGTGCGAAGCTGTAAAGTAATTCGCTGAGAGATCTGTTAAACATTTGGGCGGAAGCTGTTCCGCCCATAATTTTTGGAAAGGTAAATTCAGATGATACATAAATTCAGACAGCTCGGCTACAACATCGTGCTGGACGTAAACAGCAACGGCGTTCACCTGCTGGACGACTGCGCTTTTGATATCCTCGACCATGTCGGCGAGGATATGACAGAGGCCTGTCCCGAGGAGCTTATCGCAAAGCTTCCCGCATACTCCGCAGAGGATATCCGCGAGAGCTATGCCGAGCTCTACCAGTTGCACAAGGACGGAGCACTGCTTACCGAGGACGATTACGAGCGCTATACCAACACACGTATGAAGTCCCCCGTAAAGTCCATGTGCCTTAACGTTTCGCACGACTGCAATCTGCGCTGCGAGTACTGCTTCGCCGAGACGGGCGATTTCGGCGGCGGCCGCTGCATCATGCCCCCCGAAACAGGTAAAAAAGCTATCGACTTTCTTATCGAGAACTCGGGCGACAGAGTAAATCTGGAGCTTGACTTCTTCGGTGGCGAGCCTCTCATGGCATGGGATACTGTTGTTCAGACCGTAGACTATGCGCGCTCCATCGAAAAGCAGCACGGAAAGAATTTCCGCTTCACCATCACAACGAATGGTATGCTCCTCGACGATGAGAAGATCGAGTACATCAACCGCGAGATGTCTAACTGCGTGCTCTCCCTCGACGGCAGAAAGGAAGTTACCGACCGTATCCGCAAGACAGTAAACGGCAAGGGCTGCTACGATATCATCGTGCCGCGCTTCCAGAAGCTCGTGCAGAGCCGCGGCGACAAGGATTACTATGTACGTGCTACATTCACAAAGTACAATCTCGACTTCACCGACGACGTTCTGCATATGCGCGAGCTCGGTTTTGAGCAGCTCTCCGCAGAGCCTGTTGTGACCGACCTTGAGATGCCTTATGCTATTACAATGGCTGACCTACCGCGCGTATTCTCCGAATACGACCGCCTTTGCGAGGTAATGGCAAATCGCACCGAGGATAAGTTCAACTTCTTCCACTTCATGGTGGACTTAGATCAGGGTCCCTGCGCTATCAAGCGCCTGCGCGGCTGCGGCTGTGGTAACGACTATGTTGCGGTTACCCCCAACGCAGATATCTACCCCTGTCACCAGTTCGTAGGCGTTGAGGAATGGAAGATGGGCAACCTCTTTGAGGGCACCTTCAACGAGGATATCAAGAACACCTTCGCAGGCACTCATGTTTACAGCAAGCAGGGCTGCCGCGACTGCTGGGCTAAGTTCTTCTGCTCGGGCGGCTGCAACGCAAACAGCTTCATCTATGAGGGCGACATCAACAAGCCCCACAAGCTCTCCTGCGAGATGCAGAAAAAGCGCCTTGAATGTGCGCTTGCACTTGCTGTCGACAGAGCCGTAAAGGAAAACGCATAAAATTATCCCCCATTCGTATGAATGGGGGAATTTGTTTTATCAGCCGCCGATATACTCGGAAAGCGTTACGGGGAAGCTTATCTCCCTGTCGCGTCCGAGCGAATCAACTCGCACTACTGTGACCTCTACCACATCGCCGGGAGCCTTTTCTGCAAGTATATCGCTAACCTCGCTGACAGAAGTCACCGAAATACCCTCGACCTTTACGATGGTATCACCCACTACAAGCTCACTGTCCGCGATAGCAAGACTCTTGTCGATCTCTGTAACGTACAGACCCGGAGTCATGCCCTGAATAGCTCCGACATACTCGCTGACCTCAAGACAGGTGATGCCAAGGATAGGTCTGCCCGAAACATAGCCCTTGGAGATAAGATCGTCAATAACGGATTTCGCCTCGTTGATAGTGATTGCAAAGCCTACGCCCTCTGCGTTGTTGTATACAAGCTTTGAGTTTACAACTCCGACTACCTCTCCGTGCATATTGAACAGGCCACCGCCTGAGTTGCCGCTGTTAATGGAGGCGTCAGTCTGGATACTGCTGAGCTCGCGCTCGCTGAGGCTGTACTGCTGGCGGTTAAGTCCCGAAACTATGCCCTTTGTGACAGATGTTTCAAGTCCGAGGGGGTTGCCTATAGCCACGACGTCATCGCCGAGCCTGAGAGCGTCCGAATCGCCCAGCACAGCCGCCTGAAGCCCCTCTGCGTCTATCTTAAGCACCGCAAGGTCGGTGTCGGTATCGCTGCCGACAAGGGTAGCCTCGTACTCGTCAACAACGCCTGTACCCTCGACAGGGTCGGTAGTCGTGACATGAACAACAAATCTGTCCATGTCATCAACGACGTGTGCGTTTGTGATGATGTAGCCATCGCTGGATATGATTATTCCGCTGCCTGCGCCATAAGGCTCTTCGGCAGCCTGATACGATCTTGTGTATACCTCAACATATACCACCGAATCGCGCACAGCTGCCACGAGATCGCGTGTATACGCAAAAGAGCCGTCCGAGTTGAACTCAGTTTCACCGACTGCAACGTGTGTAACTGTAACACCCTGCTGCAGCTCGTCCAGTGTCGGCTTGCTCTCGGTAGAGCCGCTGTCAGGCTTTGATGTCTCACTGCTGCCCGCAGAAGTATTATCGGAAGCACCACCCGAAGCATTACCACCGTCCACGATAGCCGCGCCACTCATCATATCCGAGCCGAAATACGCGCCCAGAAAGCCTGCGCCGCCGCCCGCGATAACTACCGCCGCCAGAAGCGCGATGACCTTGCCTGTGCCGTGCTTTTTGCGAGGCTTCTTTTCGACAGCCTGCTCAGGCTGGGGGGCAGGCTGCTGGGACATTTCGGGATAATATCCCTGATGTCCGTTGTTGATATTATAATTATTGTTATTATTCTCGTACATAAAACCAATTCCTTTCAGCAGGAGTTATCTGTTTACTTGTTATGTTCACAGTATACCGCCCTTTTGTGTAATTATTGTGAAACAAAATTGATTGATTTATAAATATTTGCTTATTATCAGAATCCTATCAGCGCCTTCAGCGCAAACCATATCGGCGGCACAATCAGCGCAGGCAGCATATTTATGGTCTTCATGTTCTTTATGCCAAGTATCGAGATTCCCGATGCAGCGATAAGAAAGCCTCCGACTAGCGATATCTCGGTCATAAGCCCTCCATTCAGCACAGGAGCAAGCCAGCCCGCACAAAGGTAAATGCCGCCCTGCCACAGGAAAAGCACGCCTGCCGCTATCATCATGCCGAAACCGTAGGTAGATGCAAGCGCCATAGAAGTTACTAAATCAAGCGTTGCATTGGTGAAAAGATATGTATTGTCTCCGTAGAGTGCAGCATTTATCGGGCCGAGGATAGAAAGCGTTCCGATACAGAACATCAATATGCCCGTGGAAAGTCCTTGTCCGAGGTTGGATCTTGAGAACTTGCCCACAAGCTTATTGAATTTCTCGTCAAGGTCTATCACCGAGCCAAGCAGGCTTCCCAGCGCAAGACTTACTATAAAGAGCACGGGATAAGCACTGTTCGGCATATTGGTGCAGATAGAGTTTACGCCGATTCCGATAGCCGCAAGTCCCATCGCATTATAAAGAGCGTCGCGATACTTATCCTTTATTCCCTTTTTCAGCAGTCCGCCTATAAGCGAGCCGCAAAGTATCGTTCCTGTGTTTACTAAAGTTCCTATCATAGCTTAAAAACCTTCTGTGTAATAGTATGCAAGGATAAGCTCCACTACCATTCGGTAGCTCTCCGAACCCTCCTCGACACCCTGTACTGTGATAAACGTGTCATTGACCGCACCCGCCATCTCCCATATTTCGTTTACAGGAGGCACGTCCTCGGGATCCTCGGGCGGCACGTACTTGAATTTGTCGATAAACTCGTTGTTCGCTTTAAAATCAGCCCTCATGCCCTCAGACATAGCGCCGTCAACCTCAAACCACAGTTCCTCGTCAGCATCGGCAAGAGCGTTTTTGCAGTACAGCAGCGCCTCCATATAGCCTGCGTAGCGGCACTCAGGGTACTCGCTGTTTATGCAGGACAGGAATGCGTAGAAATTGCACTCGTCCTCGAAAGCAATACCACGAGAGTGAGCAGACTCATGCGCTGCAGTAAAAGGGATACTATAATCAGGCTGCTCGATATTTACATTATTCTCGGCATAGAACGGGAAATACATACCTGTTATTCCCGTGTAGGACCACCAATAGGAAAGCATTACGGGCTTCTGTCGCCACACGCTGGTCCACAGCCACGGGCATTCGCCCATAATAGCGTCATAGCCGCTGTTGGAGCGCGAGAGCGTGGTGAAGATATCCTCTGTCAGCACGACACTACCATTTTCATCGCGTGTGAGCTCCTTTTCCGCCTCCTTTGCGCCGTCTATCAGAACAAAGCAGACATCAGCAAGCTCCTCGGCGCTTCTCGGCGTCATATCAAGCTCCATAAGCTCAGCGGCAGTATGGCGGTAATAATTCGCGCCGTGGCATATCATATAAAGCAGCACCGCAAATGACAGGAACCCGCACACGCAGCGGCCTGCCTTTATTGCAGTCTTTTTCTTGTCATCGCTCTTTTTCATGCGCTTCACGAAAAGCGCTATGACTAATATCAGCAGAGGCAGCGCGAGTATAAGGCTAAGCTCCGTCAGCGAGAACGGCAACAGCGAGGTTACAAAGCCTATCGGTACCGTTACTATCTTGAACAGCACGCGGGAGATGAAATACTCAGTAAAATCGGGGAAATACGGCAGCAGAAAAAACATCAGCGCACCGATAACCAGCGGATAAAATATCCATGTTGCTCTTACAAATCTCTTCAACCGCGCACCTCCTTGCCTGAATACAATATACAATATAATTATAGCCCATTAAAGCATCAAAGTCAACAATTTCACTGAAATATTAAAAAAATTTCAAAAACCCCTTGACAAACAGGCTGCATCGTGATAAAATATATACGTTGTCAGAAAAGACATCTATAATATGCAGGTGTGGCGGAATCGGCAGACGCGCTAGCTTCAGGTGCTAGTGATCGCAAGGTCGTGGGGGTTCAAGTCCCTTCACCTGCACCATATTTAAAAAGAGCGTTCCAAAAGGAACGCTCTTTTTAAATTGCAAACGTTCGGCTCGCAGTGCCCTTATGGCACTGCGTTTTTGCTTCGCAAAAACCGCTCACGTTCTCGGATCGCACTTCGGGCTTAGTTGGTGCATAGCAAACGATCGTCTCGGCTTGCCCTTAAGGTAATCCGTTTTCGCTTTGCGAAAACCGCTCACCGTCGCGGATCGCGCTTCGGGCTTGGTTGGTACTTAGCAAACGCCCGCCGTTACTCGCCTATCACGTTTATCTGGCACATCTTCATTGTAGCAAGTGCTGCCTTGTGTGTTTCGGGCGTTACGCCGGCACAGCAGGCAGCGTCAACAGTTATCTCAGCCTCGGGGAACTGCGCCTTTAAGATCAGCGCATTTGATACAACACAAATATCGGTGCAAAGTCCGACAAGTTCGATATTGTCAAAGCTGCGCTCTGTCCAGCGCGTCCAGCCAAAGGAAGGCTTGTCGATGATATCGCAGCCTGCTGTATCCAGCTTTTCGGATATCTGCCAACCCTGCGTCCCCTCTACGCAGTGAACGACAGGCAGCTTCTTTCCCTCTGGAGTTTCAAGATAGTTCTCGCCGTGTGTGTCGCGCGTGAAGATGATCTCTGCACCCTCCGACTTGTACTCGGCTATCTTACGCTGTACGTTCTCAACGATAGCCACAGCCTCGGCAGTGCCAAGCGAGCCGTCAATAAAATCATTCTGCATATCGATTACTATCAGTGTCTTTTTCATGTCAGTTTCCTCCGTTGTTATTCCAAAAACTCTTAATAATATTATATTACTGTTTTATTATTTTGTCGAGAGGTTTTAAAAAATATATAACATGCTAATGATCTGAATCGTATGACATTTTTAAGAGCAAAACGATGACAGAAAGCTTAGTAAATCGACAATGATATGCAAATGGCGAAATAGTGTGCCCGCTGGCTTGACAGTGAATAGAGGATAGGGTATAATCATTTTAAAAACTATCTTTTCAGGAGGTGCAGCGTGAAAAAACTTAGCAAAGATATAATCGCAATAATCATCACAGTGATCGCATATATCCTCACCTTTGTTGTGCTTGCGGCTCTTTATTGTTCAATCAAGAATGAAAGCAACACTATGAAAGAAGACAGGCTTTCATCAGGGGAATTTGACGGAACAAGGCACTCTCTTGAGGATTTTGATGTTACTATCGGGCCTCGCGGCGGCGATTCGGGCGCATGGCTGAAGGATCCTATCTTAGATGAAGAGGGTAACGAGCTTCACGGGCCAAGCGTAGGCATTATTTACGAGATAGTCATCAAAAACACCAGCGACGCGATCATCACAGACTGGACAGCAGATGTGTATATGCCGGAATTCATGTGGCTGAACAACGCCTGGAACGGCAAGCTGGAATTCCACCAGACCGCCGCTGACGGCGAGCGCGTTCAGCTTATCGATCTGCGCGAATACCAGAGCGCCAAGATAGAGCTTGACTATTACATAGACCATACAGGCCCTATGATACCACTGAACGAGGGCGATAAATTCATTTACCGCCCGAGTAAGGCTGATAACGAATATCCTCTCGAGCCCCAATCCGAAACAGAGGAGGTAAACAGCTCTGCAATAGTCGGATTTATCGTATACGTTCCCGACAAAGGTCTTGATTACGCACCTGTGTTCGATGACGTGGTTTTCAGCTATCATCTGAGCAGAAACGCATGGTCAGACCCGACATTCCTGACGCTTGTGGGTCTGGATATACTCTGGCTCGTACTTCTGATCGGACTTGTCATGACCCATATCAGAGTACGAAAGCTTGTCAGACAGCAGAAGCGTGACGCACAGATCATTGAGCAGTCTATCAAGACGTTCATCAATTTCGTCGAAGCAAAGGACCCGAACACCAAAGGTCATTCCGAGCGAGTTGCCGAAATATCGTATGCGCTGGCAGACGATATGGGATATTCATCGACCGAATGCAACAACATACGCTGTATAGCGCTTATGCATGACTGTGGAAAGATAGCGGTTCCTGTAAACATACTGCAGAAGCCCGCTAAGCTTACCGACGAGGAGTACGAGATCATCAAACGGCACACCACAGTAGGTGGTGATATGCTGCGCGATTTCAGCTCAATAAAGGACATGAACCTCGGTGCGCTCTGCCACCATGAGCGTTACGACGGAAAAGGATACCCCAGGGGCTTAAAGGGCGAGGAAATACCGCTTATTGCGCGAATGATATGCGTCGCCGACTCGCTTGACGCGATGAACAGCAACAGATGCTACCGCCCCAAGCTTACCAGGGAAGTGATCATGGAAGAGCTCGAAAAGAACAAGGGCAAGCAGTTTGACCCCGATATAGTCGATCATGTCCTCAAGCTTATAAGGCAGGGTGTAATTAAAATAGGTGAATAAGTTTTACGAATTGCCCATTGACGCATATTCCAATGTGTGGTATAATTATTAACAGTATACAAATGAAAGGAATATGCTTATGACACTTTATGAATTCAGACAAAGATGTGAACGCGAGTACAAGGAAAGAGAACCCAACAAGCAGATGATTACTCTTATCGGAGAAGCTATAGCGGCTCTCTGCTTTATCATTGCTGTGATCTTGATGTTTATCGACGCGGAAGAGTATTCAGTGGCAATGATAATCCTGATGTGTGTGAGCATTGGCGTACTGTTCCTGTTTGTTGCTCCTGTGCGTTGGGACTTATCCAAACGTATCCGTCAGTATCAGAATGATGGTTCCTACAAGAATTATCCCGTAGATCACCCATACAGCTTCCTGTATCCCGGCGAGCCTTACCCTTTCCCCGGTGCCGCAAGCAACTATGCACATACAGCACAGTCCGCGCCTCGTCAGCAGGCTACATCTAATTATACACAGGCACCGCCACCTAATTATACACAACAGAGCGCACCCCGTCAGCAGGCCGCTCCTAATTATACACAGGCACCACCGTCCAATCACGCACAAACCAACAATACCAATGCAGCGGCTAAAGAAGTCGTGTTCTGTATCCACTGCAAGCAGAAGCTGAGAGTTCCCACAGACAAGGGCACTATAACCGTTTCCTGCCCCGCCTGCAAGAACAGCTTCAAATATACTCCAAACAAATAAATAATTGAACGGACTTATCAAAGTCCGTTCTTCTTTTTGTCTGTTGCAAGCAGCATTGCGCACATTATCAGTACGCATAATGACATTCCCATATTTACCGAGAACACCTGTGCGCTCACGGTGTTCTGCACACTGACAGTGACATCTGGCGGCGGCAGAAGCAGACCCGCAAGCGAAAACGCAGCACTCAGTGCAGCCGCAGGAATACGCGACAGCAAGAAGCATTTAAGCGGTAGCCGCCCCGAGCCTATAGCAACTACCTGAAGCACAACGCACACTCCTCCGAAGGAGAGCAGCGCCCCACAAAGCGGCATCGCAAAAGTACCCTCAGGCGACAACGAGCCCACCCTGCTTATCTCAAGCAGCGCAGAAAGCACGTCTCTGTCCGAGCCGCCTATACTGACTATCGCCATCGCCGCCGCAAAGACCGTTATCATCGCGCAGACGGTAAGCATTACCCTTGCCGCGGACATTACCGAGCCTATAAAGCACTCCGCACTGAGATCGCACCTTGCCTCGCGTGGTTTGAGGACAATGCGTTCACCGCTGCGACAAACTGCCACAGCAATTACGAGCGACGACAGAAAGCACGCGCAAAACAGCACCACGCCTGCCACGGCACTGTCGAACACCCTCATTCCCACTACCGAGATAACAAACGAGGGGCCGCTGCCGTAGCAGCAGCAAAGCAATCGTCCCGCGTCGCTCCGCGAAAGCCTGCCCTGCTCTACAAGCGACCTCAGAAGCCGTGCTCCCACAGGATAACCTCCGATATTCCCGAGTATAAATACCGCGCAAAGCTCCTCAGGCAGGCGCAGAAGCCCTGACAGCGGTTTTGCAAGCGGCTTCAGCGCTGTTTCGGCAAGTCCGCTGCTCTGAAGGTACACCGAAAGCACTGTAAATGCAAACAGCGAGGGTATCATCACTTCAAGACACATCGTAACAGCGCCCCGTACAGCCTCGCTTACGGCCGAGGCATTTATCAGCAGCAGCACCGCACAAAGCACTACCGCAGCAGATATTATGTATTTCATATATCCTCCGAAAAGTTCTTATTTCTTGTCCTTTGCCATAAGTATATTCGTAAAGACAAGTTTTATTTCTCTATTCGGAGGTGCAATATGGGACTTAAGGAAACACTGATACGCCTAGGCGACTGCACAGGCGAGCCCTGCATGACGCTTCGCGGCGACTACGAGCTTTGCGCAGAAAACTGCCGCTGTATAACCACGTGTGACGAAAACACAGCAGTGCTCTGTATGGAAGGTCAGGACGTGCGCGTAGTGGGAACCGAGCTTACGATCGAAAACTTCGGTGCATACGGAGTGAAGCTTACAGGCAGGATACACTCTGTAACTGTGGAAAGGCGCGGTGACGAATGAGAGGGCTTACGCTTGGCTTCGTGGAATTCAGCGGTATAGGCGGATTTCAGGAAAGCTTTGTTTCGGAGCTTCTTGGCAGCGGTGTGAAGCTCAGAAACGTAAAAATGAGCGGTGGCAGGATAACAGGCGCAGTGTCACCGCTTTCCTATCGGCTTGCCGCTGTAACGGCAAAAAAGCACGGCGTGAAGCTTCGGGCAGGAAAACGCGGAGGTCTCTATTTCACGGCGCTCCGATACAGCCACCGCGCAGGACTTTATGCCGGGCTTATGCTGTTTTTCCTGATACT
>JAZNWG010000371.1:0-3111 GCA_045593225.1 Oscillospiraceae bacterium | reverse complement strand
CAGCATGATATATATTTTGATGATAGAAATCAAAAGTGGTGATGGTAAATGGAAAAGTCGACCTTGGAAGAGCTGACGAGATCGGTTTTAAAAAAGGTTTTTATAGAGATTGAAGCGTCCGCAAGACACGTTCATGTTACCCGCGAACAGGCAATTGCACTGTTTGGCCATGAGCTTACGCCAAAACGCCCCCTTTCTCAGCCGGGGCAGTTTCTTGCTAACGAGCGGATTACAGTAAGAGGGCCAAAGGGCGAGTTTAAAAATGTTGCGGTTCTCGGTCCTGAGAGAAAAGAAGCCCAGATAGAGGTTTCTTTAACAGATGCAAGGGCGCTTGGGCTTGATGTGCCGATTCGCCCGTCGGGAGATATCCAGGGAAGCCCCGGAATACACCTTGTGGGAACACGCGGAACGGTACAGGTAATGCAGGGCGTGATATGCGCTCAGCGGCACATTCACATGACACCTGAAGATGCAAAAAGCATGGGCGTGTGCGATAAGCAGGAAGTCAGACTTCAGGTGTTTACAAAACGTCCGCTGATTTTTGAGGACGTACAGGTGCGTGTCAGCGATAATTTTGCCACTTATGTACATCTGGATTATGACGAGGCGAACGCCTGCGGCTGGGAATCGGGTGACCTCGGGAGGATATTGCTGTGATACGTGCACTGCTCATAGGAGAACAACCTGCCTGCGATCTGGGATACGAATATGTTTCCGATGGTGCGTGTGACGTTGTTGTCATAGGTTCGCTCGGGATAGGTGAGCTTTTGAGGTTTCGAGATGAGCGGGTGCTCCGGGCGCTGGCACAGGGGAAAAGTGTGTATCTCTATACGCCGGGGCTTCCCGAAGTGCCGAAGAACAGAGCGCTTTCTGCGGCTTTAAGCTCTGCTCAAAGGGAGCTTAAAAACTGGGGCGTGCTGTTTACGGACGGCGGAAGGAAGCGGCTTGTTACAGCGGAAGATGCAAGGGAACTGAGACGCATGGGCAAGGCGCCTGCGTCAGGATCGGTGCTGACACCTCTCGCGAAGGAAATTCTGGAGGGCAAACAATGAAAATCGGCACTGTCACAGGATCTGTATGGGCTACAAGAAAAGTGCCGAGTCTTCAAGGACAAACCTTTCTGATTGTGAAGACCGATCGGGATGAGATAGTTGCGGCTGATTGCGTCGGAGCGGGTGCAGGAGATAGAGTGATGGTGGCTTTTGGCAATGCTGCAGGCCGCTATTGCGATAACGCGCCCGTAGATGCGGCTGTTGTAGCTATTGTAGATACAAAAAAGGAGTAGATATCTATGTCTGCACATGAAATTGTAATTGCTGTGATGGCGGTTTTTGCTGTGCTTGGTGCAGTGGACAGAATTATAGGCAATAAATTCGGCATAGGGCAGGAGTTTGAAAACGGAATACTTGCTATGGGTTCTCTTGCTGTGGCGATGCTTGGTATTATTGCGCTTGCGCCTGTGCTTGCTTCACTCTTGCGCCCTGTTATAGTTCCTGTGTTTGGTCTGTTCGGCGCTGACCCTGCAATGTTTGCAGGAACAATACTCGCATGCGATATGGGCGGCGGTGCGTTGGCTGTTGAGATGGCAAGCGACCCCGATGCTGCGATGCTGGGCGGTGTGCTTACGGGCTCAATGCTGGGAGCGACGATAGTATTTACTATTCCTGTTGCAATGGGCATTTTGAACCCTGAGGACAGACCTGCCATGGCAAAGGGTATACTGTGCGGTATCGTTACAATACCCATTGGCGTTCTTATTGGCGGTATTGTTGCGGGCTTTAATGTCGGAATGGTGCTGAAAAACCTTCCGGTTAGTGTAATAATAGCTACACTTATTGCGCTGGGACTTTGGAAGGCAGAGCGCGCTATGGTAAAGGGCTTTTCTGTATTTGGCAAAGTCGTCGTAATCATTATAACGATAGGATTGGCAGCAGCTATCGTCGAGGAGCTGACGGGCTTTGTGATAATACCCGGACTTGCTCCGCTGTCTGAGGGTTTTGCCACGGTAGGTGCTATTGCAATAGTTCTGGCGGGCGCGTTTCCCCTTGTCAATGTAATAACAAGACTTTTAAGAAAACCCCTTATGAAGCTTGGAAGCAAACTGGGAATAAATGACGTTGCGGCTGCGGGACTTATCGCAAGCCTTGCCAACTCCATTGCCACATTCGGAATGGTAAAGGATATGAACAGGCGAGGAAAGGTGCTGAATATCGCCTTTGCGGTTTCTGCAGCCTTTGTATTCGGGGACCACCTTGGCTTTACCGCTGGCTTTGCGCCCGAAATGCTGCCTGCCATGATAGTTGGAAAGCTGGCTGCTGGAATAAGCGCTGTGGCGCTGGCGATGCTTCTTACGAAAAAAGAACGGGATATGGGAATATAAAAAACAGCAGGTGATTCCTGCTGTTTTATACATTATATATAATGTATAGTAAATTATCTAAAATGATATATCGTCGCGGGAAAAAGCTTGCTTCAGCTTTGTGAGCGCTTTCTTTTCGATGCGGGAAACGTAGCTTCTGCTTATGCCACAGATTTCTGCAGTTTCGCGCTGTGTCTTGGGTTTACCGCCGCATAATCCGTAGCGCAGGGATATAATGTGCTGTTCCCGCTTTGTGAGGGTCTGCTCCACGTAGCGGAGAAGCTGTTCCCGGGTTTCTTTTGCACTGATGCTCTCCAGAAGATCCTCATCTGAACTGACAGTGTCCATAAGGGACAATGCGTTGCCGTCTTTGTCGGTATCTATGGAATCGGAAAGGGACAGATCGCCGGCGCTCTTCTTGAGGCTGCGGAAATACATCAGTATCTCGTTTTCAATGCAGCGGGAAGCATAGGTGGCAAGGCGCACGCCCTTGTCTGGACGGTAGGTTGACACACCTTTTATAAGTCCGATAGTGCCGATGGATATAAGATCATCCTGATCGCCGCTTTGCGTGTAGTATTTTTTGATGATGTGAGCAACCAGACGCAGGTTGTGCTCTATAAGCTTATTTCTTGCATTTTCGTCGCCGCTGAGGTACAGTTCTACGTATTTCTGCTCGTCAGCAGCGGACAACGGTTTTGGAAAAGAGTTGACGGTGTCCGAAAGCCTGAGCATTAAAAGCGGACTTGCGG
>JAZNWG010000370.1:0-2381 GCA_045593225.1 Oscillospiraceae bacterium | reverse complement strand
TATCGACGGACTTATTGCTGAGCTCGAAAAGGACTATAAGCTTGTAGTTCTTGACTACAACTGGAACAACGATTTTGAAAAGCTCGCACAGATCCCCGAGCAGTATCGCAGCCGTTGCGAGGTGCTTATAAATCCCTATTGCGTTCCTAACTGTGCAAAGCGTGGCGAGCATTATCGTATTCTCGGTGAGTGCCAGAGAAATTCAAGTGTCGCAAAGCCCTCTTTGTTCAATGCCGGATTTGACAGATCGCTGGAGGCAGCTTTTAATGTCAATTGTAAAAATACCTGCTACAATTTCTATCAGATCCATAAGTATTCCACTTTTGTTCCCTATGAAAATCTTCAGAAGTATATGGATCTCGGCTTCAATAACTTCAAGATCGAGGGACGTACTCTTAACATTGCGAATGTCGCAGAGAGCTATGTGTACTATATGACAAAGCCTGAGTATCGTGATATAGTAAGAATCGAGCTTCTCACAAGGATAAGAAATGAGAATATCAATGATTCTGAACGTCGCCATGTGCTGAGGGACAACGATTGATGACGAAATGTGTTATTTTTTCATCAATCCATTTAAAAACGCTTTGATTGCTAAGTAATTTTATAAAAATTGACTATTGCAAAACATTTGTTCATATGCTATACTAATACCTAGGGTAATAAGCCCGTTTATGTGGTAAAGTATGATTTCTACCTATTAGGAGGATTTTGGCATGAATAATATCGAACTCAGCGAAAAGATCAGTGCAGCTCTTAAGGGCAGCAAGGCAAAGGCTAAGAAGTTTGAGGACCTGGTTGCTGTTCACTTCAATCTTCTTGATGTATCCGAGAATATGTATATTGAGGTAAAGGAAGGCGTTCTTTCCGTAATGCCTTACGAGTACAACGACAGACAGGCAACTGTTACAGCCTCCACAGAAACACTTGAGAAGATCTTCACAGGCGCTCTTTCCATGGACGAGGCTATTGCAGCCGGCTATGTTCAGATCGAGGGTGACGCTGATAAGTTCAAGGCTCTTGAAGTGCTTATCCCCGCTAAGAAGGCAGCTACAAAGAAGGCTCCTGCTGCTAAGAAGCCTGCAGCTAAGAAGACCACAGAGAAGAAGGCTCCCGCTAAGAAGTGTGCTCCCAAGGCTGAGGATAAGAAGCCTGCAGCTAAGGCAGAAGCAAAGCCCGCAGCTAAGGCTGAGGCAAAGGTTGCAGCTCCCAAGGTTGAGACAAAGGCTGCTGCTCCCAAGGCAGAGACTAAGCCTGCAGCAAAGACAGCTGAAAAGAAGGCTCCTGCTGCTAAGAAGCCCGCTGCAAAGAAGTAATTATAAAACAGTAAAGGAAAAGTCCGCTGAACTTCGGCGGACTTTTTTTGTGGGATATGAAAAAAGTTGTTTCTCTTGTAAAAAATAATGCTGTGCTGATGATATCATTACTTGCAGCTGTGATCTCAATGATATTCGTTCCGCCCAGTAATGCGTATATCGGTTACATAGATTTTTCTGTTTTGATCCTGCTGTTCTGCCTTATGGGCGCAGTCGCAGGGCTTCGCTCGCTAGGAGTGTTTGACGCAATTTCCACAGCGCTTTTGTCAAAGACAAGCTCGACAAGGGTCATAGCATTTATTCTTATGAATCTGTGCTTTTTCCTGTCAATGCTTGTTACCAATGACGTTGCGCTGATAACCTTTGTGCCGCTGACATTGGGTCTTTACGCGGGAAGCGGCATGAGCTCACAGCTTATCATGACTGTAGTCATAGAAACGGCAGCGGCAAACCTCGGCAGTATGATGACTCCGATCGGAAATCCGCAGAATCTCTTCCTGTATAAGCACTATGGTATGAGCGCAGACAGCTTCTTCGCTTCGGTCCTTGTACTCGGAATTATCGGCTATGCTGTGCTTTGCTTGTCAGTTTTGTTTGTAAAAAAAGGAGCTGTAAGATCAAAGCAGGATTGCCACAGCTTTAAGGCAGGTCCTCGCTTTCTGCTGTATGCGGCTGTATTCGTCCTCTGTGTCCTTTCAGTCGCAGGACTTGTCAGCGAATACATCTGCCTGATTAGCGCAGTTGCAGTTATTCTTATTGCTGACTATATGCTTTTTACCAAGATCGACTACTCGCTGCTGCTGACCTTTGTTTGCTTTTTTATTTTCGTTGGAAACATTGGCAGTATCGAGGCAGTGAAAAGCTTTGTTGCTCAGCTTCTTACAGATAGAGAACTTTTGGTATCCGCCTTGCTTAGCCAGGTGATAAGCAATGTTCCTGCTGCAGCTATGCTAGCTGATTTCACTGAAAATTCGGTGGAGCTTCTCCGCGGAGTGAATATAGGCGGCCTCGGAACTCCTATAGCCTCCCTTGCAAGCCTTATCTCCTATCGTTTCTATGCGTCAT
>JAZNWG010000369.1:0-3309 GCA_045593225.1 Oscillospiraceae bacterium | reverse complement strand
ATGGATGGACGTCATGGCCGGCGGCGTAAGCAAGGGCAGTGCGCTGAAAAAGCTGTCTGAGGCACTCGGTATTGACAAGAGCGAAGTGATGGCTTTCGGAGACTACTACAACGATATGGATATGCTCACCACCGCAGGAGTAAGCTTCGCGATGGCGAACGGTCACGAGGACATAAAAAAGATAACCACCCACATTGCCGACAGCAATAACAACGGCGGCGTGACAAAGGCGATAAAGCAGTACGTACTTGACGAGGTGACAGTATGAATATACAGATATTCGGAAAGTCAAAGTGCTTCGACACCAAAAAGGCAGAGCGTTATTTCAAGGAGCGCGGAATAAAATATCAGTTCATCGACGTGCTGTCAAAGGGACTCAGCAAGGGCGAGCTTGACAGTGTTGTAAGAGCGCTCGGCGGAAAGATTGATTCCGTTATCGACGAAAATTCAAAGGACTACGCCGAGATAAAATACCTCTATGACGATGCAAAGCCTGAAAAGCTTTCGGAAAACCCGAAGCTTTATAAGACCCCTATCGTAAGAAACGGAAAACAGGCAACAACAGGCTACAAGCCTGAAATATGGAAGAATTGGGAGTAAATATAAATGGATATAGTACTTATAGTTATTCTGGTAGCGCTTTCGGCGTTCTTTTCGGCATCTGAAACAGCGCTTTCAAGTGCAAACAAGATACGCCTGAAAAGCATGGCGGACAACGGCTCGCGCGGCGCTGAAAGAGCGCTCAGGGTCATCAAGAAATACGACAAGACCATCACCACTATCCTTATAGGAAACAATATCGTAAATATCGCCTGCTCATCTATCGCGACACTGCTGACGATAAACCTGATGAACAGCCTCAGCGCAGGCTCGGGCGACACCTACGGCTCGCTTGTGTCCACTATCGCTGTTACGCTGATAGTTCTTACCTTCGGCGAGGTGCTTCCCAAGAGCATCGCAAAGGACCACGCAGAGGGCTTCAGCATCATAGTATCCGCTCCGATAAGCTTTCTGATGTTCATCTTCACTCCCTTCTCCGCACTGTTCATTCTGATGAAGAAGGGCGTTGCTAAGCTGTTCCGCACAAAGGAAACTGTCAGCATGACAGAGGAGGAGCTTAAGGTCATCATAGACGAGATCGAGGACGAGGGCGTGCTTGAAACGCAGGAGTCAAATCTCGTCAGAAGTGCACTGGAATTTGACGAGATCACCGTTGACGAGATCATCACTCCCCGCGTGCGCATAGTTGCAGTCGAGAACACCGCAAGCGTTGAGGAGGTTCGCGAGAAGTTCCTGTCCGAGGAGTATTCCCGTATGCCCGTATACGAAAAGACGCTTGACAATATAATTGGTACTATCACCGAAAAGGACTTCTTCAAGGCTTACGAAAAGTACGGTACAGACTTCTCCATAAGCTCCATTCTTCAGGAGACCATATATCTGCCGCAGATGCTTAAAATAAGCGAGGTGCTGCGCAATATGCAGAAGGAAAAGTGCCACATCGCAGTTGTGCTTGACCAGCACGGCGGTACGCTCGGTATCGTTACTATGGAGGACATCTTAGAGGAGCTCGTAGGCGAGATATGGGACGAGAGCGACGAGGTACGCTCGCCGGTTACCGCCATTTCGGACAGCGCATTCGAAGTCTACGGCGAGGTATCCCTCAATTCCCTCAGAAGATTTTTCAACTCCCACGACATCGAAGCCGAGATAAACAGCGAGGCTAACACCGTTGCAGGCTGGGTGCTGGAGCTTTTCGGTAATATCCCCAAGACAGGCGACACCCACGAAACAGATGATCTTACGATAACCATACTCGAAGCGGCAAGCCTGCGCGTGAACAAGATAAAGATCGAGCTTAAGGAAAAGTCCGAGGACTGACTGCGGAGGACATAAAAATGACAGTTGAACAGCTTCAGAAGAAAATTTGCGAGCTTAAAAAGGAAAATGATGTGTGCATTCTCGCGCACAGCTATCAGACTCGCGAGATATGCGAGATCGCGGATATCGTAGGCGACAGCTTCAAGCTGAGCGTTGAGGCGCAGAAAGTAAAGAACAGCAGGATAGTGATGTGCGGCGTGCATTTCATGGCTGAAACAGCAAAGCTGCTCTCCCCCGAAAAGACCGTTGTCATCGCATCTGATGAGGCAGGCTGCCCCATGGCGGAGCAGTTCACGCCTGAGCAGGTGCTGGAGTTCAAGGCAGCACACCCCGAATTTATGGTGGTGTCCTACATCAACACCACAGCCGCGCTGAAATGCGTGACAGACGTGTGCGTGACATCTTCCTCAGCGGTTGAGATAGTCGGCAAGATAGAGAATAAAGATATCCTGTTCATTCCCGACAAGAACCTCGGCGCGTTCGTAAAGAATGCTTACCCCGAAAAGAATATCGTCTGCTGGGACGGCGGCTGCCCTGTTCACGGAAAGATGACCGCGGCTGATGTCAAGGCGATAAAGGCGAAGTTCCCCGAGGCAAAGTTCCTCGTTCACCCCGAATGCCCGCCCGAGGTCTGCGAGAGCGCTGATTACATAGGCTCGACTGCAGGAATTATCGACTACGCACGAAAGTCTGACGCGGAGCAGTTCATCATCGGCACTGAAATAAGTATTACGGGACAGCTGAGCTACGAAATGCCGCACAAGCGCTTTGTGAACCTCTCAAAGCACCTCATCTGCACCGACATGAAGGCGACTACCCTCATGGACGTATACAACGCTGTATGCGGCAAGGGCGGCCTTGAGATAACCTTTGACGAGGACACCGCCGCAAAGGCAAGACACTGCATTGACGAGATGATAAGATTAGGCTGATACCCGTCGAAAAGCCCTTATACCGAGAAAAGCCACCGTTTCATAGCGGTGGCTTTTGTTATCATTTCACGTAGGGGCACGGCTTGCCGTGCCCGCATATCATATCGGATCTTCCGGACACGACACGTCGTGCCCCTACGTTTTTGCTTTTTCGGACACGACAAGCCGTGTCCCTACTACGCTATTATTTTTCAAAAAAAGCGTATTTCTACTTGAAAAAAGGCACAATAAATGATATAATGTATGATGTATGAGCATTGCTTATGATCACCTCTTAAAAAACGTTTTGAGAGTTGCTCTTCACTTTAAAGAAAGAAGGATTAAAATTATGGCAGACACCATGCAGGGTCTTAAAAGAACACATTACTGCGGCGAGGTAACTCTCGACGCTAAAGAGGTCGTTGTCGGCGGCTTTACTCAGAGAGTGCGCGACAAGGGCAGTCTTATATTCATTGATCTTCGCGATACAACAGGTATCGTTCAGCTGGTATTTGAT
>JAZNWG010000368.1:0-3515 GCA_045593225.1 Oscillospiraceae bacterium | reverse complement strand
CGCTGTCTCATATTGAATTTATAAACCGTGAATATAATGTTTCGCACCTGTCCTATGAGCGCGAGATGCAGTTCTACCAGAGCATTAAAATGGGCAATGCCGAGGAGGCGCTGCGTCTGTTCAAGCCGCTTGACAGCAAGGGCCTCGGTAAGCTCAGCGAGGACGGTCTCCGAAACCTGAAATACCACCTTATAATCACAGTAGCCTTCATCACGCGCTACTGCATCGAGGGCGGCATGGATATGGAGCAAGCATACAATCTCAGCGATATCTATATAAGAAGCATAGATAAATGCCGCGAGGAAGCGGAGATACACATGCTGCACCGAGAGGTAGTCGAGGACTACGCGCAGCGAATGCATATCATCATCAAAAAGACGATGTATTCACGCCCTATCATAATGTGCTTCGATTATGTATACAACAACCTCCACAGCAG
Organism: Oscillospiraceae bacterium; assembly: GCA_045593225.1. Taxonomy (GTDB): domain Bacteria; phylum Bacillota; class Clostridia; order Oscillospirales; family Ruminococcaceae; genus CAG-115. The sequence continues at coordinate 3,076 of JAZNWG010000368.1, read as the reverse complement.
GATAACACTGGAGGAGCTTGCGCAGCACGTCGGGCTTAGTTCTCCTTATCTCTCCAAGCTGTTCCATAAGGAGGTCGGCGTTACTGTAACGCAGTACATCATGCGAAAGCGTATAGAGGCTGCCGAAAACATGCTGAAATACTCCGAGCTGTCCTCGATCGAGATATCGGACTACCTCTGCTTCAGCAGTGAGAGCCATTTTATCCATGTTTTTAAAAAGCACATAAAGATCACCCCAAAGGAATACCGCGAGCGTTTCTTCCGCTCAAGACTAGGCAAAGACCAAAAGAAGACAAATTCGTGATATAAAAGTTAATTCCGTGCCAAATATGCGTCGTCTGACATGATATCATTAGGTTGAAAAAGGAACACAGAGTTCCGCAAAACGACCGAAAGGAAATGATCATCATGAAATTGAGAAAGTTTTTCGCAATGGCAGCTTCCGCTCTTGCAGCGACAGCAGTTCTCGCACTCAACGCGTCCGCTTATACCCTCGACAAGGACCTCGGCATCTTCTGGAGCGCAAACGTAACAGTTCCCGGCTCTGAGTTCGCAGACATCACAGCAGACTCCGTTATCACCGTGACCTACACTGTTGATCAGTCTCTCGCAGACGTTGACGGTCAGGCTTACTGGAGCTTCAAGCCCATGGTAAACGACGCAGGCTGGCCCTTCATCGACGGTATCACAGATCTGGTATCCTCCGAGGACGGTACCTCCTATGTTATCGACCCCGAGTCCTCTGAGATCAACTTCTCCTTCCCCGCTGAGGACATCGAGCACATTCAGCTCGCAGGTATCGCTATCATCGGTCACGGTATCACACTTCACGATCTGACTATCTCTGAGGCAGCAGCCGAAGCTCCTGCAGTTGATACAGACGCTCCTGTTGCAGACGAGGATAAGGCTTCTCCCGAGACAGGTGTTGAGGGTGTTGCAGCTGTTGCAGGTGTTGCAGTATTAAGCGCAGGCGCTATGCTCGCTTCCAGAAAGAGAAGATAAAATCCGATACTATCCGTAATTTCATAAGAATATTCGACAAAAAGTTATAGAAAAAGCCCCATTTTCGGGGCTTTTTTGCTGCAAAAAATAAAAAAATCGAGCGCCGCCGTCATAAGGCTGCGCCCGAATATCTTTACATCTTTATCGTGGACTTGTTCAGCCACTCCATGAAATCAATGAATTTCTTGTCCATGAGCGTGTAGCCGTGGCGGTAGAATTCCATGATCTTGTGGCTGTCGCGCTCGAACTTTGAGATAGAGGTATTGTCAGGGCGGATAATAAATGCTCTGCCACTCTCCTGCATCTCCTTCATAAGCTGTGCTTCCTTCTCGTAGCGCTCGGTGCGGCTCATGCAGGCCTCAACAAAGGCGGGGTACTTTTTGTACATCGAGCCGATAACGCTCCTGAACTTCTTGTAATCCGTGGGCGGAACGTTGCTCTCGGGCTTTGTCAGCACTATAACTACCCTGTCACAGCCCTGCTCCAGCGCGCGTGTTATCGGGATAGAATCGGCAATACTGCCGTCAAGATAGTGTTTTCCGTCAAGCTCGACAGGCTCGCACAGCATGGGGATAGAGCAGGTAGCCTTGCATATCGTCATAAGGCGGTTTTCGTCCTCACCCTCGGACATGAACTCGACCTCGCCTGTCTCACAGCAGGTGCAGGCATACTCAGACTGTATCTCGCTGCCGAAATATGTATCAAAATCAAGTGGGAACTGCTTGTAGGGATACTCATAGCACATCTTGTCAAGATCTATCAGCTTATGGCTGCTGAAAAACTGACGAAAGCCGTAGTAAGTCTCGGACTTCGGGGCATTCATAAGACGGGCTGTCCTGCCCATCTGACGGGCGCGGTAGCTCAGTGCATTTGTACCGCCTGCCGACACGCCGATAACATATGGGAGATATATTCCGTTTTCCATAAGGCGATCCAGTACGCCTGCGGTAAATATTCCGCGTACTGCGCCGCCCTCAAGAATAAGTCCTGTTTTCACGCCAGCCTTGCCCAACCTTTCCCGAATAGATCATCTTTTCGACATTTTTGCATACTTCGCCTATTAAACAAGATGATTTTACCATATATAAATTAAGTTTTTGTAAACTTTCGACTGCAGAGCATAAAAAAGCGCACAGCCGAGGTTGTGCGTTTTTTTATCTTTATATCAATATCATCTTGATATTGCACATTTCTGAAGCTGCTTTTCGGGATCATTCTTGACAGCTTCGGTGACTCTTGCAGGTTTTACGCCTTCTTCGGCAGCAAGCGAATTGAAATCCATTGCTGTCTTTTCCTGAGCTCTTACAGCAGCCTTTGCCTGAGTTGTTTTGCCTTTTTCCTCAGCATTCAGCTCCTCCATAAGCTGATCGAGTTCCTGATCCACATTGATCTCGTCTTCCTGTGTGAGAGTATTGAGCGAAAGCAACTTACCCACATGCTCACCTTTCTTAGTAAGCTTTTCGCTCTCCTTCTGAAGTTTCTGCAACTGCTTGTCAAGGCGCTCATTCTCCCTTGCAACACGGCGGCTTTCCTTGCTCTCGGTCTGCTTTGTGGCGGTCTGTTTTGTCTCAACCTTCTTTGTTGCAGTCTGCTTTGTCGCGGTCTGTTTTGTTTCGACCTTCTTTGTTGCAGTCTGCTTTGTCGCACTCTGCTTCTCACGCAGTCTGTTGAGGTTCGCCTGCTGCTTTTGCAGCAGCTGACGGAACTTCTGATTTTGCTGTTCCATTGCAGCACGGCGATCAGCGAGCTTCTCCTGTGTGATCTTGGGTCTGGGTGTACGCTGAGAGGGCTGCCACTGCTGCTTTTCGGCAAGCTTGGGCAGAGCGTTCGTCCGCTGTGTACGTGTAGGTTGTGTCTGATTATGTGTGGGCTGTGCCTGTGTTCTTGTGCGCTGCTCCTGTGTTCTTGTGGGCTGCTCCTGTGTTCTTGTGGGCTGCTCCTGTGTTCTTGTGGGCTGTGCCTGCGTTCTTGTAGGCTGCTCCTGTGTTCTTGTAGGCTGCTCCTGTGTTCTTGTAGGCTGCTCCTGCGTTCTTACGGGAGCCTGCGCCTGCTGCTGTCTCTGAGCCTGAACCTG
>JAZNWG010000367.1:0-3924 GCA_045593225.1 Oscillospiraceae bacterium | reverse complement strand
ATCCGCTGTGATGTGGAGCATCTTCGTCGCAATCGTGGTATCAGCATGGGTGCACTGTACTGGCAGGTGAACGATTGCTGGCCTGTTATCTCCTGGTCGAGTATAGATTATTTCGGCAACAAAAAGGGACTTCACTGGTTCTCCCGCAGGTTTTTCGGTGATGTGCTGATATCCTGCAATACGGATGATATAGGAAACGTTATTTTTGTGGCATCCTCGGAGCTTACAAAGCAATGCTCAGGCTGTCTTTCCGTTAATGTACGTGATAACAACGGCGCAGTCATCAGCAAGGCAGAATGGGATATCACCGTGGAGCCGCTTATGCAGAAAACTGTTGCATCGGTCGATCTTTCAGGATACTTCGGCACAAGAGAGGAGAAACGCACCCGCTATATCGAGTTTTCATTCGAGTGCGGTGGGGAGATAGCTTACAGGGGCACCGAACTGCTTGTGCGCCCCAAGGAGTTTGAATTCAACGCTCCCGAGATAAAGCGTACAGTTACCGAGCACGAGGACAGCTTTATCCTTTCGCTTGAAACGGATGGCTTTGTAAAGTCGCTGTGCATAAATCACGAGAAGTACATTCTTGATTATTCGGATAACTGGTTCGACCTGCACAAGGGAACTCCGAAGGAAGTGGTCATTCCAAAGACCGCACGCACTCTTTTCGGGGAGGAGTTAATTCTTACTGCCGAGGAGCTTGAGCGGCTTACCCTTACTCACTGCGGAAACTATATGGAGATATAGACATATCTTGAAACAAATGAAAAAGACTCTGTAGATCGCTTTACAGAGTCTTTTTAATTTGTGGAGATAAGCCGCTTAGCGCAGCAAGCCTTGTGTAAGATATATCGGTAAACTTTTGACCTGCTCAGAAAAGCTCATCTGTTCGGGTGGTTTGCTATAGTCGGGACGCATAATCTCTGGGGCTTATTCCGTATTCCGCCTTGAACGCACGGAAGAAGCTTGTGTAATCCCTGAAGCCGCATCTGACACACACTTCTCCCGGAGCGGCATCATTCATCAGCATACGCTTTGCTGCGCTCAGTCGTTTGAGCATTATGTATCTGTATACGCTTGTACCGACATTGTCGCTGAATTCATGAGACAGATGATATTTGCTCACAAAGAATTTTTCGGCAAGCATATCAAGAGAAAGCTCTTCCTCATAATGTTCACCGATATACTCTACCACTCTTGAGATCAACGGCGATGCTTTTTCCGAACGAAGCGGTTCTGTGGATCTCATGCCGAGCCTGTTTATCTCCACCATGATCTGCATGAACAGTCCGTCGGCATATATTGTAGCGCCGTAATCCGTGGAGTAGTGTTCCCGTACAAGCTCGCTGAATTTTTCGGTAAGCTCCGCGCGCTGTGTGGGATTCAGGTGGATAAGGCAGGTGGATTTGTTATCAAAGCAGGCGGATAACCGCATATCTCCCACCGAAAAGCTGTCAAGATATTTCTTTTGTATCCACATTACTATTCTTTCGTAGGACGGCTCATCGGGAGGGATTATGGGGCGGTGCAGCAGCATCGGGTCAATGAGCATGATATCCCCGTGGCAGGGATGAAACACCTCGCCCTCCATCCAGTAAGAAATGTTGCCGCCCAGAAGAAAGAATATCTCATAAAAATCGTGGTTATGTACTTCTACCTCATTAAGCATAGGTTCATTATAGTGGAAAACCTCATAGCTGGATGTTTTCATTTCCTGGCGCTGATCGAAACGCTGTATCTTCTGACGCATATTGCACCCTCCACTTCGTGTCTGGTATATATTGATTTTACCACAAGATTTGCAATAATGCAAGCAAATTTCACAATTAACATTGCCAATATTTTGTGATATACTGAAAGCACAAAAGATGCTAAAGGAGTATTTGGTATGAAAGCTTTTATGGATGATGATTTTCTCCTGTCTACTGAAACGGCTCGCGTACTGTATCATGAATACGCGGCAAAATGCCCGATAATCGATTATCACTGCCATGTCAGTCCAAAAGAGATCTATGAGGATAAGCGCTTTGAGAACCTGACTGACGCATGGCTTTCGGGCGATCACTACAAGTGGCGTATCATGCGCTCCAATGGTGTGGATGAGTATTATATCACGGGTGCTGCATCGGATCGTGAAAAGTTCCAGAAGTTTGCCGAGGTACTCCCTAAGGCAATAGGCAATCCGATGTATCACTGGTGTCATCTGGAGCTGAAGAAATATTTCGGTTACAACGGCATCCTCAACGGCAGAACAGCCGAGGAGGTATGGCAGCTCACCTGTGAAAAGCTGAAAGAGGATAACATGAGTGTTCGTGGGCTTATTCGGCAGTCAGCTGTCGAATTCATCGGAACTACTGACGACCCCACCGATAATCTCGAATGGCACAGCAGGCTCGCCGCCGATGACACTTTCAAAGCTGTGGTAGCACCTTCCTTCCGACCAGACAAGGCATTGAATATCGATAAATTCGGATGGCAGGAATATATCGATAAGCTCTCTTCTGTTTCAGGTGTGAAGATATATGATATGGCGTCGCTGAAAAAGGCTCTTTCAAAGAGGATGGAATATTTCGCTTCCATGGGCTGCAGGGTCAGCGACCACGGACTTGACCATATGATATTCTCTGAGGCTTCCGGAAAAGATAATGATACGGTGATGCACAGAGCACTCAATGGCGGTACCGTAAGCACGGCGGAGGCAGAGGCGTTCAAAACAGAGCTCCTTATGTTCTGTGCATATGAATATAAACGCATGGGATGGGTAATGCAGCTGCATTATAACTGTCTGAGGAATCCGAATACGGCTATGTTTCTGAAGCTCGGACCCGATACGGGCTTTGACTGCATAGGACCGCAGAACGGAAGTGAAAAGCTGGCAAAGCTGCTTGATAAACTGTACACAGCTGATGCGCTTCCCAAAACGATACTTTACAGCCTTGACGGAACTGATAATGCATTCCTCGATTCTATTATCGGTTCATTCCAGGGAACAGAGATTGCAGGAAAGCTTCAGCATGGCAGTGCGTGGTGGTTCAACGATCATCTGCAGGGTATGCGTGAGCAGCTTATCTCGCTTGCAAACCTGAGTCTTCTCGGAAATTTTGTAGGAATGCTTACAGATTCCAGAAGTTTTTTAAGCTATACTCGTCATGAATATTTCCGCAGGATACTGTGCTGCCTTATCGGTGAATGGGTGGAAAACGGAGAATATCCTGCTGATATGGAGCAGCTTGGTGAGCTGGTAACAGACATTTGTCATGATAATGCCGCACGCTACTTCGACCTTTGATTAGAAAAAACACAGGAGGACAAGGATATGCCAATGCAGATGGGATTTCGTTGGTACGGTGAAGGCAACGATAATATCACTCTCGGGGATATCAGACAGATACCCGGAGTTACAAGCATAGTGTGGGCACTTCATCATAAGCTCCCGGGTGAGGTGTGGGAGATAGATGAGATAGCCGAGGTGAAACGTCAGCTTGACGAATACGGCTTCAATATGGATGTTGTGGAATCAGTAAACGTGCACGACGATATAAAGATAGGAAAGCCCACGAGAGATATGTACATAGAAAACTATAAGCAATGTATCCGCAATCTCTCGAAGTTCGGCGTAAAGGTCATCTGCTATAATTTCATGCCCATTTTTGACTGGACACGCTCTGATCTTTTCCATCCGGTGGGTGACGGCTCGACTGCATTGTACTATGAAAAGAATATGATACAGGATGATTATAATGCTATGGCGGAATACATCCTCAGCTTTACTGAGAAGTACGGTATGTCGTTCCCGGGCTGGGAGCCTGAAAGAATGGCGGCTCTTGATCAGCTATTCAAGGACTACGAGGGCGTGGATCACGAAAAGCTCTGGGAGAATCTTAGGTATTTCCTTGAAGCTATCATGCCTACCTGCGAGGAATG
>JAZNWG010000366.1:0-1636 GCA_045593225.1 Oscillospiraceae bacterium | reverse complement strand
TGAGCCTGATCCGCCGAATACAGCCTTTGCTGCTTCACGAGCCTTGTCAGCCTCCTCATCGCCGTGAACAAGCTTTGTAAGTTCATAAGCAAGAAGCTCCTTAGCTACGTTGAACTGAGCGCCCTCCATAGTTTTCTCCATTTCCTCAATTTTCTCAATAGGAACGAATGTGAGCATCTTCAGGCACTTAATAACATCAGCATCAGAAACATTTCTCCAGTACTGGAAGAACTCATAAGGAGTAGTTTTAGCAGCATCGAGCCATACTGCACCCTTTTCGGTTTTTCCCATCTTCTTTCCTTCGCTGTTGAGGAGAAGGGTGATAGTCATAGCATAAGCGTCCTTACCGAGCTTACGTCTGATAAGCTCAGTGCCGCCGAGCATATTAGCCCACTGGTCGTCGCCGCCGAACTGCATATTGCAGCCATATTTCTGGAAGAGCTCCATAAAGTCGTAGCTCTGCATGATCATGTAGTTGAATTCAAGGAATGTCAGACCTCTTTCCATTCTCTGCTTGTAGCACTCATGGGAGAGCATTCTGTTTACGCTGAAGCAAGCTCCGACATCACGGAGAAGCTCAACATAATTGAGGTTGAGAAGCCAGTCAGCGTTATTGACGATAATAGCCTTGTCATCAGAAAAGTCGATAAAACGGCTCATCTGCTTCTTGAAGCAGTCAACGTTGTGCTGGATTGTCTCAGGAGTCATCATCTTTCTCATATCGGTTTTACCTGAGGGATCGCCGATCATAGCAGTACCTCCGCCGATAAGCACGATAGGCTTGTTGCCTGCCATCTGCAGTCTCTTCATAAGGCAAAGAGCCATAAAGTGACCTACATGGAGACTGTCTGCAGTGGGGTCAAAGCCAATGTAGAAGGTAGCCTTACCAGCATTTACAAGCTCCTCGATTTCTTTTTCATCGGTCAGCTGTGCAAGCAGACCTCTGCGTTTGAGTTCTTCAAAAGTAGTCATGGTTATTTTCTCCTTTAATATGAATTATTTGTATAAATCAGAGCGGACTGTTATCCTCACTCATAATATCAAAATGTCTGCGGTATCGCTTGGGAATATTTATACCAACGAGGTAGCCGATAGAGTGCAGAAAGTCAGAAATAACGGCAAAACCGTCCTTAAAGAAAGACTCGATGCGCTTATCCTTATAGGGAATATCCTTATAATCGGGCGGACAGACAAATGTCCAGTCAGCGCCGCTTTTATCTACAACAATGCGGAAAAACTTATCAATATCGGTGTCCTTGAAACCGGATTTCATAAGCAGTATATGGTGCTCAACAGCATCATCAATCTGACACACAACTGCAGTTTTTCCATCAAACGCAATTACAGCAAGGAGCGGCTCGTCAGCAGATATAGCTTTATTCACGCTTTCGTCAGAGGGGAATTTTATTATATTCATAAAAGCCTCCATTTAAACAAAAATCCCCGTACAGCGAAAAACTGTACGAGGACGAAATTACTCGTGGTACCACCTCGGTTTATCGGAGACACGAAACACTCCGACCTCAAAAGCTTTAACGGGCAGACCCGGCTTTCCCTACTTGAGTTTCAGGAGAGCAACTCCCGGATGTATTCACCGCACGCCTGTTTTTCCTCGCACCAACCGGAAAATCTCTTA
>JAZNWG010000365.1:0-3847 GCA_045593225.1 Oscillospiraceae bacterium | reverse complement strand
CTTTGCAAGCTCCTCGGGGGTAACCGCATTGAAGTGGGAGAAGTCAAATCTGCATCTGTAGGGATCAACATAAGAGCCGCTCTGGTGAACGTGATCGCCGAGAACTTCTCTCAGTGCGCTCTGGAGAATATGTGCGCAGGTGTGGTTTCTTTCGGTTGCTGCGCGCTTTTCAGCGTCAACGGCAGCTGTAACAGCGTCGCCAACGGAGAAACCGCCCGAAAGCACCTCGCCGTTGCAGATATAAGCGCCGCCTGTAAGCTTCTGGGTATCGTCTACCTTGATGACGCTTGTGGCGTTTGTGATAGTACCGCAGTCGCCGACCTGACCGCCCATTTCAGCGTAGAAGGGAGTGTTCTCGATAATAACGCTCACCTTGTCGCCTGCGCCGCAGAGCTCTGCGATCTCGCCGTCCTTAACGAGTGCGAGGATCTTTGTATCGGAAGTAAGGCCTGTATAGCCTACGAAATTGGTCTTGTAGTTGTCAAGCTCGCTGTTCTTGGCGTTGTCCCAACCGCCACCGAGCTTCTTGTTAGCTCTTGCGGTGTCCTTCTGCTCCTGCATGAGTGCCTTGAAGCCGTCCTCATCAGCAGACAGACCCTTTTCCTCAAGTATCTCCTTTGTCAGGTCGAGCGGGAAGCCGTAGGTATCGTGCAGCTTGAACACATCTGCACCTGCGAGAGTCTTTTCGCCCTTTGCGATAAGTGCGTCGATCATCTCGTTGAGTATTTCTGTGCCCTTGTCAACGGTCTTAGCGAAGCTTTCTTCCTCGGTCTTGATGACCTTCTTGATGTAAGCGCGCTTCTCGTCAAGCTCAGGGTATGCGGAGAGGTTCTCGTCGATAACGGTATCGCATACCTCGTGCAGGAAGGAATTTGTGTAGCCGAGCATTCTGCCGTGACGTGCAGCACGTCTGAGCAGACGGCGCAGAACGTAGCCTCTGCCCTCATTAGAGGGAAGCACGCCGTCGCCTACCATGAATGTTGTGGAACGGATATGGTCTGTGATAACGCGGATAGAGATATCCTTCTTAGCGTCAGCCTTGTACTCAACACCGATGATGGAGCATATCTTCTTCATGATGTTCTGAACGGTATCAACCTCGAACAGGTTGTCAACGTCCTGCATTACGCAGGCAAGTCTCTCAAGACCCATACCTGTGTCGATGTTCTTTGTTGCAAGCTGAGTGTAGTTGCCCTTGCCGTCGTTGTCGAACTGTGTGAATACGTTGTTCCAGATCTCGATTATTCTGTCGCAGTCGGAAGCTTGCTCAAAGCTCTCAAACGGGCCGTACTTCTCGCCGCGGTCAAAGTGAATCTCGGAGCAGGGGCCGCAGGGACCGCTGCCGTGCTCCCAGAAATTATCCTTCTTGCCGAGCTTGATGATACGGTCGCGGGGAACGCCTACCTCGTCAGCCCAGATATCGCCAGCCTCGTCGTCCTGCTCGTAGATAGTTACCCACAGTCTGTCAGCGGGGATCTCAAGTGTCTTTGTAAGGAACTCCCAAGCCCATGCGATAGCCTCGTGCTTGAAGTAATCGCCGAAGGAGAAGTTGCCCAGCATCTCGAAATATGTGCCGTGACGAGCGGTCTTACCTACGTTCTCGATATCGGGAGTACGAATGCACTTCTGGCAGGTGGTCACTCTGTGGCAGGGAGGCTCTTCGATACCCTGGAAGTACTTCTTCAGGGGAGTCATACCTGCGTTTATCAGCAGAATGGAGTTATCGCCCTGAGGCACCAGTGGAAAAGAATTCATGCGCAGGTGTCCCTTGGACTCAAAGAATTTTAAATAGCTTTCGCGGAGGTCATTTAAGCCTGTCCATTTCATAATAGTTGTCCTCGATTTTTATAGATTTTTTCACGTTTATGCCCTTTAAAAAGAGTATAACACATACATATTTATTATATAGCTATTTTGCGGGATTGTCAATAGAAATATCGTTTATAAAGCAAAAAAACATACTGTTTGGTATCGCCGTTCAATTTGCGGATACTTTGTTTAATTTATACATAAAACATTGTCGATTTACACTATGGACAAAATGCGGCAATGATGGTATAATGTACCACAGTATTTGTCGAATATTGCACATATTTGTCATAATTGAAGGAGGTAATTATTATGAATCAGGAACCGATCGCACAGTTTTGTGGAAATTGCGGACAGCCTACAATCAACGGAAGATGCCCCGTTTGCGACGCTGCCCAGCCCAATCAGGCACAGCCTAATACTGCATATACACAGCAGCCCCAGCCCGCATACATACCTCAGCCTCAGCCAATGCTCTATAATCAGTCTGACAACGAAGGAAGATTTATCGACCCTGACGAGCAGGTGCTCTATCAGTTAGGCAGTGGCTATCTCGGAACATTCCTTGCAGGCGGTGGACTTACAAAGAATGCGGCTGCGGTTACAAACAAGCGCGTTTACTACAAGGGAAAGGCTTTTGCTTCTCTGGGAGGTCTGGGATTAAGACGCTGTAAGATCACGCAGATAATCGATCTTAAGGATATTACTTGTGTGGGCATTTATAAGGCATTCAATATTGCTTTGGTGGTAATGGCAGTTATCCTGTTCATTGCAGGTATCATTACAATGGCAGCTGTGCCTTTTGGTGGAGGAACTGTCGCAGGAATAATTGCAATGGTTGTTTCTGCACTTATGGTTGTGGGAGCTTTTATCGGTGCGAGAACGCTTCTCCGAGTAGATTATGCAGGCGGTTGTATCGCTCTTGATATCAAGAGCTTTTCGAAAAAGGAATGTGAGGATTTCCGTCTTGCTGTTTATCGCGCAAAGGACAGGATAACGAATTATAGAGGATAAAATTACATAGCAAAAAGCGGAGCTAGAAAAGCTCCGCTTTTTATATGAACAAATATCTTACCTCGTCCATGAAAGGCTCTTCGTACAGCTTCGGGTAGAAGCCGAACACGAGGTCGTAGAACTGCTCGTCGGACAGTGCTTCAAACTCCCCGAAGATAAAGCCGGGGTAGCTCTTCATTGCGTCTGCCATGGAGCGCGCCTTGTTTTTCTCATTGTTCTGCAGCTTGTCGCAGATCGTGTCATTGCCGTAGATAATTGCGGGGATATGCTTTAAAGCTTTGTCAAAGTCATAATCCAGCGTCGGGCGCAGGCGAGAAAAATGAGGCTTTATGGAGCGGTATAGCTCGCGGTCGGCACGTTTAAGCTCTCTTTTCAGCTGTCGGAGGCACTTTGCGAGTGGCTTTTCTGTGTTCTGGCAGTGTGAAAGCGCAGCGGAAAGGCTGCAGAGCAGCGCCGTGCTGTTTTCGGCAGTGCCGTTTGCCATTGCGGAATATATCTCGCGCGCTGCATGAAGCGTTCTGCGAAGCGCGGTCTTTTCTGTCATAGCCAAAGCCTTTCACCTCCTGTGACTGATAATTCAAGTATATCACAACCATCGGTTTTTGTAAAGAAGTGCAAATAATTTCACGCGGTACTTGTAATTTGCGTTAAAAAGTGGTACAATATAAAATGTATAGCTTTGATGATTTTTATCGGTTTTGGAGAGAGGCGCATGAACGAACGTATCGACTATCTGAGGGACAAAGCAAACAGACTTTCGCTTAATCCCGGCGTTTATCTCATGAAGGACAAGACGGGTAAGATAATCTATGTCGGCAAGGCTAAGGCTCTGAAAAACCGCGTTACATCGTACTTCCGCAGCGACGGAAGCCATAATGCAAAGACGATAAAGCTCGTCAGCAACATCTACGATTTTGATTTTATCGTCTGTCCCAGTGAGCTTGACGCGCTGGTGCTGGAATGCAGTCTTATAAAGCTGCACAAGCCGAAATACAATATCCTTTTAAAGGACGACAAGGGCTAT
>JAZNWG010000364.1:0-8048 GCA_045593225.1 Oscillospiraceae bacterium | reverse complement strand
GAGCATACCGATGATGTGGGTAACTATATCAAGGACGAGGAGCCTTCCAGTACTGCAGGCTCGGGCGAGCTTCCGCAGAGCTTCGATCAGCTGTATGTATATCTTTCCGAATATGTTGAGGACGAGGATCTTTCCGATGCTGTATCGATCTCCAAGGACTCCGCGCATATCTATATCAGATTTGACAGCAATGTGTTCTTTGACGGAAACAGCGCCGACCTGAAGCAGGCAGGTAAGGATATAATTGATGGTATCCTTCCCGGTCTTGGTGCTGTAAAGCAGTCCATTCAGCTTGTTACGGTCAGCGGTCATACCGCAGAGGGCGTTTCTCCCGTAAACGACTGGGAGCTTTCATCTGAACGAGCAGTAAGCGTTGTAAAGTATATGGACTACAAGGCTATACTGGACAGCGCGCAGTTCAGAACAAAGGGCGTTGGTCCTTATGAGCCTGTGGCTGATAACTCCACTCCCGAGGGCAGAGCTGAAAACCGCCGAGTTGATCTGGTCATCCTGCGTAACGATCTGGATCTCACCGATCCTCAGGTGCTTCAGGATATACTCAAGTACGATTACAATCTTGGCTCTGATGTTACCGATCCTGATGACCATGGTAAGGAGGAGGGCAAGCTTCCGAACGACTCCGCACAGGGCGTTATCGACCAGATCGAAAGCCTGTTCCCGAGCGGCGGTACGGTAAGCCCGTCCGACGGAGCGACAGGACCTGTTATCTTCGATGAATTTGAAAGCTTCATAAAGGTAGAGGAAGAAGCTGAAGCAGATGGTGCTGCAGATGCCGCTGACGCGGCAGATGCGTCGGCTGCCGATAGTGCTACTTCCGCTGCCGAGTAATATAAAATCTAATGAATCCGAGGGGGGATTTCGATGGCTGACGTTCTGACGCAAGCGCAGATCGACGAAATGCTGAGAAACGTCGCATCAGGAGCTGCTCCGTTGGTAACTCAGAAGGAAGAGGAAAAGATCAAGGAATACGACTTCCGAGCTCCTAAAAAGTTTACCAAAGAACAGATCAAGGTGCTGGACAGCATTTTCGAGAACTACTCGCGCTTGATGTCCTCGTATCTCACCGGCCTGCTCAGACTGTATTGTCGTGTTTCGCTGGTGAATATTGAAGAGCAGCGTTACAGCGAATTCAATAACGCGCTTCCCGATTACGTTATGATGGGCATGGTGGACATGGGCATCGTAAACGATGAGGTCAGCGAGACAAACGTTATCGTGCAGATATCGAATGCGATCACCTATACAATGATCGACCGTCTGCTTGGCGGTAAGGGTGAATACCGCGATGTAAACCGCGACTTCACCGAGATAGAGATTACCATAATGAACGACGTTATGGCTTCTATCGCGGGCCTCTTGCAGGAGCCCTGGTCGATGCATATCGAGCTCAATCCCAAGCTCATCGGCATCGAAACGAACTCCAGAGTGGTGCAGACCATCGGTCATGAGGATACGGTAATCATCGTAGCGCTGGAAGTAGAGATAAACGGTGTTAAATCGATCATTTCCGTTTGTATCCCTGCAATCAATCTTGATGAAATTATGGGTAAGTTTATCCCCAGATATACATCTTCCAAGCGTCGTACAGACGCAAATCGCGAGGCAGAGCGTCGCGACAGCATCATGAGCGGTATCAGCAGCACAGAGCTTGATATAACAGCTGTTCTGGCAGAGATCAATCTCGATCTTTACGAGGTGCTTACGCTTCAGGTAAATGACGTTATCCCGCTAGGCAAGAACATAAATACAAATGTTGTTGTCAGAGTAGGCGGAAAGTCCTGGTGCGACGGTAAGATGGGTACCTATAATAACAAAAAGGCTATTATGATAGATAATTTTATTCAGAATTGAGGTATGAAAACTGATGGCTAACGAATTGGATACAAACGTTGAGTTCAGCTCCTATGAAATAGACGCAGTCGGTGAAATACTTAATATCAGTATGGGCGCTGCGGCTACAGCAGTTTCGGAGCTTCTGAATGCTAAGGTCTGGATCACAACTCCCGAGGTCAGCGTAACAAAGGTGGCAGATCTGAACTATACAAAGCTTGAGCCTGCTATCTGCGTAAAGATCGTTTATGTTGCCGGTATCAACGGCGTAAACATGATGGTATTAAAGCAGGACGACGTTCAGCTGATCCTTAATCAGCTGATGGGAAATCCGCTTACGATCTCTCCCGACTTTGAGTTTGATGAGCTCAATATAAGCGCCGTTTCTGAGGTAATGAACCAGATGATGGGCGCTTCGGCAACAGCACTTTCCGATCTGCTCGGAACCTCTGTTGACATCTCGACACCGACTCCTTACATAATCGAGCAGACAAACTTCTGTGAGCTTTCGGAGCTCAGCCCCGAGGAAACAGTAGTTACCGTAAACTTCACACTGAACGTTGACGGTGTAATGAACAGTGAGTTCATGTCGATCATGTCGGTAGAGCTTGCTAAGACTCTTTCGGGCAAGATGATGGACAGCTTCGTGTCGGAAGAACCCGAGCCCGAGCCTGCTCCCGCTCCTGCACCCGCAGCACCTGCGGCAGCTCCCGCTACCGCTCCTGTGGCTCAGCAGCCAATGGCTCCCGCACCTGCAGCAGCGCCCCAGCAGCCCATGTACGCTGCAGCACCCCAGCAGCCTTATCCCGCACAGGGCTACGGCTACCCACCGCAGTACGCGGCATACGGCGCATATCCGCCGCCCGTACCGCCTGTCAATATCCAGAATGCACAGCTCCATCAGTTCGATAATGTTGACTTCGGTCTTCAGGGCGATCAGCAGGATAACCTGAAGCTGCTGATGGGAGTTCCGCTGGAGATATCCGTTGAGATCGGCACAGCAAAGCGCAAGGTCAAGGATATCTTGGATTTCACACAGGGCACTATCATCGAACTTGAGCGTCAGGCAGGCGCACCGGTCGATGTAGTAGTAAACGGCAACCTTATTGCACGCGGCGACGTTGTTGTTATTGATGATAACTTCGCAGTAAGAATTACCGAGATCGTGAAGTCTAAGTTCATGGACAGTCTTGGAAAAGAATAAAATTTAATTAAATTATTACATTCAAGGAGATACAGTAATGGACAAGAAGATATTATTAGTTGACGACGCAGCTTTCATGAGAATGCTTATCAAAGATACACTCACAAAGAACGGATACACAAACATACTTGAGGCAGCCGACGGTGTTATCGCTTGTGATGTATACGGTGCTGAGAAGCCCGACCTGGTAATCATGGATATCACGATGCCCAACAAGACAGGTATCGAGGCCCTTAAGGACATCAAGGGCAGCGATCCCATGGCTAAGGTAGTAATGTGCTCTGCTATGGGTCAGGAGGCAATGGTAGTAGAAGCTATCAAGCTCGGCGCTCTTGACTTCATCGTTAAGCCCTTCAAGCCCGATAGAATTTTACAGACTGTAAAGAAGGTCCTCGGCTAATTCCGTAAATAAATCCAAGGCGGGGACGTGTTATCCCGCCTTTTGGTTTTTCGCGGCAGGTAAATTTTAGGCAATCTCACGATCTTTGTGCAATGCTGTCTTATCCGCCGCAATACTGCCATTTTCCGCGAAAGGAGGTTGCGTTATGGAGTATTTTCAGATGATAATGGCACTTGTCGGAGTGCTGGCGCTGGTCTTTCTGATGTTCTGGCTGATGAAGAAGCTGAACAAGCGCGTTATGGTATCCGACGGCCGACACATGAAGGTGCTCGAGCGCGTAAACCTCGGTCCGGACAAGATGCTGCTGCTTGTAAGCGTATGCGGAAAGTGCATGGTGCTCGGAGTTACTCCGAACCATGCGGAGAAGATATGCGATCTCGAGCAGACAGAGGAGGAGCTTGTGCGCAGGGATGAGAACGGAAATCCGTCCTTTGGCGAGAGCTTCAAGACCGTACTCGGAAACATGGTAGGAAAAGATAAAAAATAAACAGGAGGAGCGGTTTTGATAAAACGCTTGATTCAATCAGACAAAAAGCTCGTGACGAGATTTGTCGTTTCGCTGCTCCTGTGTATAACGCTCACTGTTACGTTCTTCAGCGTATCGGCTTGGGCGGAGACCGCAGAGGCGGTAGAAACCGTCGAATCTGGGCTTCAGGCAGGCGATTACCTTGACGGGGCTACTGATGTCGGCGACGATGCAGGCTCGTCCGTGCTGCAGGAGCTTGTCGGTGTAGACGCTTCGCAGCCATTGGAGGTAATACTGCTGCTGACGGTGCTGGCACTTGCTCCGTCGCTGCTGATAATGATGACCTGCTTCACGCGAATAGTCATCGTACTCAGCTTTTTAAGAAGTGCAATGCAGACACAGACCACGCCGCCTAACATGGTAATTACAGGCATGGCACTGTTTCTGACGCTGTTTATCATGGCGCCCGTTTTCGGTGAGATAAACGAGGTGGCATATCAGCCCTATGTTAACGAAGAGATCACGACAGAGCAGGCAATCGACGCCGCAACAGGTCCGATAAAGACCTTTATGTTAAAGCAGACCTCGCCGGACGACCTTGATTTCTTCATCGGACTTGCAAACATCGAAACGCCCGAGGGCGGTTTCACTGAGGAGTACATACAAAATGACCTCAGCATGACCGTTATTGTGCCTTCGTTTATGATAAGCGAGCTGAAACGGGCCTTCCAGATGGGCTTTATGATATTCATACCATTCCTTATTATAGATATCGTAGTTGGTAGTACGCTGATGTCGATGGGTATGATGATGCTTCCGCCCGCTATGATCTCAATGCCGTTCAAGATACTGATCTTCGTACTTGCGGACGGCTGGAACCTGCTTATTGGCTCCGTAGTTTCCAGTTACAACTGGTAGCTGCGCTGAGTTTTTCTGATCTTCCGCGAAAGGAGATGAAATAATGACTGAGGATCTTGTGCTGACCATATTCCAGGAAGCCCTGATGCTGGCGTTCAAGCTGGTACTTCCGCTGCTTCTTGTTGCGATGATAGTCGGCCTTATCGTTGCTATCCTGCAGGCGGCAACTCAGGTGCATGAGCAGACGCTGTCCTTCGCACCGAAGGCTGTGGCTGTCGGTCTGACGCTGTTCTTTATGGGCCCGTGGATGACCTCTGAGTGCATAGACTTTGTCAATTTCATCTTCGAAAAGATGGCGGAGATCCCGATAACGTGAGGAAGCTGCCGTGTCAGAAGTTTGGGAGATAGTACAGACAAATGCCATTATTATTGTAATGGCGCTGGCAAGGCTAAGCGGTATCTTTACGTTTAACCCGATATTTTCACGAAACAACGTTCCCACCTACATAAAGGCTAGCATGACCTTTATACTGGCTGTCGTGATGGCTGTAGGCGGCGGCATCGAATACACACTGCCGACAGGCTTGCTTCCGTTCCTGTTTGACTTTGCGAAGGAGCTTCTGGTCGGTGCGGTGCTGGGATTTTTCGTGAATATAATGCTTCAGGTGTTCGCGCTTGCGGGCGAGGTCGTGGATATGCAGATAGGTCTGTCCATGGCGCGAAGCTATGACCCCACCTACGGTAACGCGGGTCTTATGACCCAGCTGTACAGCTATTGGTTCATGTTGTATTTCTTCGCGGTAGGCGGTCATCTTTCCTATATCGAGCTTTTCTCGATATCCTACGAAACTATACCGATAGGCTTTGATAATTTCAATATCAATGTCGGCTATCTGCTGGTGCAGTATTTCCAGACGGTGCTGACGCTCGGTCTTAAGCTCGCGATGCCTGTTATTGCGGCGTCGATAGTGACGGAGTTCTGCGTCGGCGTTATGATGAAGGCTGTGCCGACTATCCATGTGTTCGTTATCAATATCCAGCTGAAGCTGCTTGTAGGCTTTGTCGTGCTTTCGGCAAGCTGTGGTATGGTTTCAGAGTTCATGGGTGAGATGATGGGGCTTATGTTCACAAATCTCAACGGATTGCTCGGGCAGATGACGATAACTTAGCATTTTTTCCTGCGCGAAAGGGCGGTGGTTAAA
The DNA here is from genome assembly GCA_045593225.1 of Oscillospiraceae bacterium. Classification (GTDB taxonomy): domain Bacteria; phylum Bacillota; class Clostridia; order Oscillospirales; family Ruminococcaceae; genus CAG-115. Next base: position 2,067 of record JAZNWG010000364.1, on the reverse strand, counting down.
TGGCAGGCGAAGAGAAAACCGAAAAAGCCACGCCAAAGAAACGCCGCGACTCGCGAAAAGAGGGCGAGGTGCTCCAGAGCAAGGAGATAGTTACCGCAGCGTCGGTGCTTGGTATCTTTGCTTCGATGAGGCTTTTTATCGGCTTCATGTCGGAGACCTTGCTCGCATACACCGGCTCTGTGTTTGAGAGCGTCGGACAGACCACCGTAACACAGGACAACATGATGTCTTTATGGATAAATGTTATCACTGTCGTGGTAATGGCTATCGGACCGATATGTGCAGTGGCGATAGTGCTTGGTATAATCCCTACGATAGCGCAGACGAAGGGTCTGTTCACGATGAAGGCGCTGCGCCCGAAGTTTTCGAGGCTTAGTCCTCTGTCAGGTATAAAGAAGCTGTTCTCGCTGCAGGCGGCAGTCGGTATCCTGAAAGGACTCATTGAGGTAGCGGTCATCGGCTATGTCGTTATCAGCGAGGTATTAGGACGACTTCCGAGGTTCATCGCGCTGATGAATGCAGGCATAATGCAGGGCGTGACCTATGCATTCACAAGCGTTTTTGACCTTGTAATGCTGATATGTATCCTGCTGGTCTTCGTGGCGGCGGGAGATTTCCTGTTCCAGTGGTGGCAGTTTGAGAAAAAGCTCAAGATGTCAAAGCAGGAAGTAAAGGAAGAATATAAACAGACCGAGGGTGACCCTCAGGTAAAGAGCAAGATAAAGCAGAAGCAGCAGCAGATGGCAATGTCCCGTATGATGCAGGAGGTGCCGAGCGCTGACGTTGTAATCCGTAACCCTACTCACTTTGCGGTGGCTCTGAGGTACGATCAGGACAAGAACCGTGCTCCGCAGGTAGTGGCAAAGGGCAAGGATTATATTGCTCTCAGAATAGTTAAGATAGCAGAGGAGAACGACGTGTACATTACCGAGGATCCTCCGCTTGCAAGACTGCTGTACAGCACGGTCGATATCGGAAAAGAGATCCCTGTTGAGCTTTACAATGCTGTCGCGGAGATTCTGACAGTAGTCTATAAGATAAAGAATAAATCGCTGCATGCTTAATAAATATATACAATAAGTTAAATTTCGACAAAATATTACAGAAAGGGGAGTGGAAAGCATAGTACGCAAGCTGTTAAGCAACTCACTTGTATTATTCGTAATTTTCGTCGTATTGGCTATTATTATCCCGCTCCCGTCATGGCTGCTGGATTTCATGATACTTCTGAACATAGCCCTCAGCCTTGTAATTCTTGTAATGACCATGTTCATCAAGGAAGCGCTGGAGTTTTCGGTATTCCCGACTGTGCTGCTTATCACCACGGTGCTCCGATTGACGCTGAATATCTCAACAACACGAGGTATCCTTTCAGCGGGATATGCGGGCGAGGTAATCGAGGCTTTCGGTAACTTCGTAATGGGCGGCGACGCTATCGTTGGCTTCCTGATATTCATTATCATCGTACTCGTAAACTTCATTGTAATCACCAAGGGTTCGGAGCGAGTATCCGAGGTTGCAGCCCGCTTTACTCTGGACGCAATGCCCGGTAAGCAGATGGCTATCGACGCTGACCTTAACTCCGGCCTTATCAACGAGGAGCAGGCAAAGCTCCGCCGTTCAAACGTACAGCGCGAGGCTGACTTCTACGGCTCCATGGACGGTGCCACGAAGTTCGTCAAGGGTGATGCGATCATGTCTATCATCACCACTCTCGTAAACCTCATCGGCGGCGTTATCATCGGTATGATGCGTGACGGCGGCGATTTCGGAACTATACTCAATTCCTATTCCCTTGCAACTGTAGGTGACGGTCTGTGCTCGCAGATCCCTGCGCTGCTCATCTCTGTTGCGACAGGTATGATCGTAACCAGAGCTGCAAGCCAGGACAGCCTTATGAACGACGTAAAGTCGCAGTTCACAGCACAGCCGTTCGTTCTGCTGATAGCAGGTATGGTAATGCTCGTTATGATGCTTATTCCCGGCTTCCCGACATTTGTATGCCTTATTCTCGGCGTGCTGCTTATCGTTGCTGCCGTATTCCTTGACAGGAACAAGAAGAGAATG
>JAZNWG010000363.1:0-6000 GCA_045593225.1 Oscillospiraceae bacterium | reverse complement strand
ATCGGGTGGCGAGAAGTCTGCAGATGCTAGGAAACCACCCTACAGACTAGGCATGATGCCTGCTGTAGGGTGGTTGACGCCGCAGATGCGGGCTTATCGTCATCCGAATTTACTTTACGCCTGCGCCGCGCATTATTCCTTCCACTACCTCGGGATATTTCCATGAAAGCTCTCTGCGGTTGATAAGACCGAAGGTCTCTCCGCTGAAGAACGCGCCGTTGTCCCACCAGAAGCAGGGAACGCCGATCTCCTTGAACTTGCCGAAGTAATACTCCGCCCATGCAGCGCGGTATTCCTCGTTGGACTTGGAGGTGGTCTTTGCCTCGGCTGTGCCCTCAACAGTTTCGTCCGATGTCACGGTGTAGTAGCGGTTCATAGCGCCTGTCTCGCCGATGATAACGGCAATTCCCTTGCTGATGAACAGTCTGTCCAGCACCTCTGCAAGTGTGTTGATGTCGTTTATGGAAGCTGCCTTTTCCTCTACCCACAGATAAGTACCGTTCTCCTGAAGCGCAAAGCTGTAAGGAATGTATGCGTGTACGGAAACGATGAGATTCTTGTCATCGGGTATCTCAAGCGCCGAAAGTGCGCTCTCACCGCTGTTTGCAGCGTAGGGGCATATCATCAGGAAGCGGTGCTCGTTATTGCCGCCTGTCGCACGGACTGTGTCAACGAAGACGTTGTTGAGGTAATTTACTACCGATCTGCCCTCGTCGTTGCCACCGTTCCACTCCCACTGAGTACCCTTCCAGCGGGGCTCGTTCATACCCTCGAAGATAAGGTGCTCGTCATAGCCCTTGAACTCCTCTGCGATCTGTGTCCATGCAGCTGTAAGGCCCTCTGCGATGTTCGCCTTGTCAGCCTCATAGGGGCAGTGCCACTCCTCGTGGTGCATATTGAGGATAACGTACATATCGCGGTCATAGGCGTAATCAACGACTTCCTTTACGCGCGCCATCCACTCGGGGTCGATGTTCCAGTTCTCGTCCATGTGCTTTTCCCATGTCGTGGGGATACGCACCGCGTTGAAGCCTGCGTCCTTTACCGCCTGTATCAGCTCGGGAGTAGTCGTGGGGTTGCCCCAGCTGGTCTCGCTGGAAAGGCCTGTGCCTGTCGCGTCAAGTGTGTTTCCGAGGTTCCAGCCGCAATCTATCTGCGCTGTAAATTCGAGCGATGTAAGGCTTGTGTCAAACTCATCGTTCACTGCCTCGATAACGGGTGTGGGAGGCTCTGTAGCCTGTGTAGCGGAGGTCTGCTCCTCAGTAGAGGAGTTGCCGCTGCCGCCGCAGCCTGCAACGCTCATGCTCATAACAACTGCGGCCAGTACAGCCGCCACTTTTTTCAATCTCATAGCTTTCTCCTTGCAGGAATTATTGGTTGGAATATACTCTAATATTATATAGTACTTTTGCGATTACGTCAAGGGGATTTTCGGGGCGAAAGAATTTTATGCACAATTACCATATTAGAGTAAAAATTTTCGGTGTTAAAGTCAAAAAGAAAAGTAAAATAAAATGATATCGTTTTCAGTACTTGTAATTAAAGTGGATTTATAGTATACTATTTGGTAGCGGCATAACTATGCCCTTATACTATATTTTGTGGAAAACAGTTCTCACAAAGAAAGAAGGTCAATATGAAATTCGGCTATTTTGATGACGCGAACCGCGAGTACGTCATCACCTCTCCCCGTACGCCCTACCCCTGGATCAACTACCTCGGCACACAGGGCTTCTTCTCTCTGATATCCAATACGGCAGGCGGCTACAGCTTCTATAAGGACGCTCGTCTGCGCCGTATTACACGCTACCGCTACAACAACGTTCCCGTTGATATGGGCGGCAGATATTTCTACCTCAAGGACGGCGACACCATCTGGAACCCCGGCTGGTCTCCCGTTAAGACAGAGCTTGACGCTTACGAGTGCCGTCACGGTATGGGCTACACCATCATCAGCGGTACAAAGAACAACGTAAAGGCTACTGTAAAGTTCTTCGTTCCTCAGGATTTCAACGGTGAGATCCAGAAGGTGACCATCACAAACGAAAGCTCCGAAAAGAAGAGCCTCAAGCTGTTCAGCTTCCTCGAGTGGTGCCTGTGGGACGCTAACGACGATACAACAAACTTCCAGAGAAACTTCAACACAGGCGAGGTTGAGATCCTCGGCTCCACTATCTTCCACAAGACAGAGTACAAAGAGCGCCGCGATCACTTCGCATTCTACACAGTAAACGCTCCCATTCAGGGCTTCGATACCGACAGAGAGAGCTTCCTCGGTCTGTACAACGGCTTTGACAGACCTGACGTGGTTACAGCAGGAAGCCCCAAGAACTCCGTTGCAGACGGCTGGTCTCCCATCGCTTCCCACTACATAGAGCTCGAGCTTAACGCAGGCGAGACAAAGGAGCTTGTATTCTGCCTCGGTTATGTTGAGATGCCCGCTGCTGAGAAGTTTGACAAGAGCGGCAACTACGACGGCATCAAGGCCAGCTACACAGTAGACGGCCACGGCAATGCAAAGCCCCTCGCTAACGTTATCAACAAGGCTAAGGCCAACGAGATGATCGCTATGTGCGATACTCCCGAGAAGGCTGACAAGCTGTTCGAGAGCCTGAAGAACTACTGGGATAAGCTCCTGATGCAGTACAGCGTTGATTCTCCCGATGAGAAGCTCAACAGAATGGTTAACATCTGGAACCAGTACCAGTGCATGGTTACATTCAATATGTCCCGTTCCGCTTCCTACTTCGAGAGCGGCATCGGCAGAGGCATGGGCTTCCGCGATTCCAATCAGGATCTGCTCGGCTTCGTTCACCAGATCCCCGAGAGAGCGCGTGAGAGACTTATCGACCTCGCCGCTAGAATACTCAAGGACGGCGCCACTTACCACCAGTATCAGCCCCTCACAAAGATGGGTAACCACGGGCTTGGCTCCAACTTCAACGATGACCCGCTGTGGATGATCCTCGCAGTTTCCGCTTACATCAAGGAAACAGGCGACCTTTCTATCCTCGACGAGATGGTTCCCTACGAGAACAAGGCAGAGCTTGCCGATACAATGCTCGACCACGTTAAGAGAGCATTCTACCACGTTGTCAAGAAGGTCGGCCCTCACGGTCTGCCCCTCTCCGGTCGTGCTGACTGGAACGACTGCCTGAACCTCTCCTGCTTCTCCGATAAGCCCGGTGAGAGCTTCCAGACATACAACAACAAGGAGATCTTCCCTGATCCTCCCTTCTATTCTCAGGTTGCAGAGTCTGTAATGATCGCAGGTATGTTCTGCTTCATCGCTCCCGAGTACGCTGCTATGTGCCGTCTGAAGGGCGACGAGGAAGAGGCAAAGAGAGCAGAGGCTGAGATCGAGAAGATGAGAGAGCTTACCGTTAAGTACGGCTACGACGGCGAGTGGTATCTCAGAGCTTACGATCACAACGGCAACAAGGTCGGCTCCAAGGAGTGCGAAGAGGGCAAGATCTTCATCGAGCCTCAGGGCTGGTGCGTTCTCGCAGGCCTCGGCAAGGACAAGGGCTACGATATCAAGACCCTCGAGAGCATCGACAAGTACCTCAACTCCGATCACGGTATGGTACTCAATAACCCCGCATTCACAACATACAAGGTTGAATACGGCGAGATCTCCACATACCCCGGCGGTTACAAGGAGAACGCAGGCGTATTCTGCCACAACAACGCATGGATCATCTGCGCTGAGGCTTTCGTTGGCCACGGCGACAAGGCATATGAGTATTACAGCAAGATCGCTCCCGCATTCCGCGAGGAGAAGTCCGATCTGCACAGAACAGAGCCTTATGTATACGCTCAGATGATCGCAGGTAAGGACGCAGCTCGTCACGGCGAGGCTAAGAACTCGTGGCTTACAGGTACAGCTGCATGGAACTTCGTTGCTGTTTCCCAGTACATTCTCGGTGTTAAGCCCGACTACAACGGTCTTATGATCAACCCCTCCATTCCCGCAGCATGGGACGGCTTCAAGGCTTCCAGACTGTTCAGAGGCGCTGTTTACAACATCACAGTAAAGAACCCTGACCACGTTTGCGCAGGCGTTAAGAGCATGACTGTTGACGGCAAGGCTGTAGACGGAAATGTTATCCCCGTATTTGACGGCGGCGAGCACGAGGTAGAGGTAGTTCTCGGCTGATAGGCTGAACGCTTCGTAGCATAACAACAGGACCGCCGCATTGAAATAATGCGGCGGTCTTTAATATTCAGGGAGAGTGATATTATGGATATTATCGGAAATATTTTCTTCTGGCTGTTCATCGCAGGTCTTGCGGTAGTGGGGCTCGGCGGCATAGTAATGTGCGGTACAGGAATTAAAAACCTGCGCGGCAAGGAGCGCAGCAGCACCGATATACTGCTGATAATATTCGGACTGCTCATCACCGCTGCAATGATAGCGCTTATAGTGTTCCTCGTCATACTGAATGTGGAGCTTACAGCAGCATTCCAGCCCGACCCGATGTACGGCTTTACGGTGTAAAGGAGCTTTTATGTCCTACGGTAAGATAGTTCTGATAGAAAGCATACCAAAGCTTCGCCGAATGATAACCGATCATCTGCTGAACGCAGGAATGGAGGTCATATCCTTTGCGACAGTAGACCGTTTCTCCGTCAGCGTCGCATACAACGCTGACGTGGTAGTGCTGAGCTGCGAGCAGTTCAGCGGCAGCATACGCACGCAGATTTTGCAGCTTCGCGGCGGCAGGCTCACGCCCGTCATAGCAATGCGCTCGCGCGTGTCGGAGCACTCCTGCGAGAGCCTTTTCGCAGACGGCGCAGATGACGTGATAACGCGCCCTGTGAGCATAGAGGATATACGCCTTAAGATAGTAAAGCAGCTCGAGAAGGTGCGTCCGCTGGACCTTATACCGCTTGAAGATGTATATGAGCACGAGGGGCTTTGTGTTGACATAAAGCAGCTTAAAGCCGTATGCGACGGTGAGGAGCTCACGATGACGATGAAGGAGCTTCAGCTGCTGCACCTTATGCTCTCGCGCAGGGATTATGTGTTCGAGCACGGAGAGCTTATCTCGCGCGTATGGGGCACCTCAAACGTAAACCACCATACGCTTACCGTACATATAAACCGGATAAAGAAAAAGATAGGCGCCTATGGCACGCTTATACGCTCCGTGCGCTCGGTAGGCTATATCTTCGATAGTAAAGAGCAGGACTGTTAGGCACTTTCCCCATAAAAAACGCTGTAAATCTTGTGTATAATTGCCTTTGAAAGTGATCCGTTTTTATGATAAAATAAATATAATGAATATTTATGTCAACGCAGATCATTCAGCGAAAAACGGAGGAATTTATGCAGCTTGAAACAGGACGCTATGTGATATATCGCTCGAGCGAGATATGCCGTATCGACAGCTTCGAGGAAAAGAGCTTCGACGGCGTTACAAAACGCGAATACTGCGTGCTTGTGCCTGTGGACGCTCGCAGCTCCAAGTATTATGTGCCTATGGACTGCGCCGAGGAGAAGCTTCGTAACCTGCTCACAAAGGACGAGGTGCTGGCGCTTATCGACGGCATGAAGGGCGATATGCCCGACTGGGGCGAGAATGACCCCAACCGCAAGGACCGCGTAAATCAGGTGCTTTCAAGCGGCGATTACAGGCTTATCATCAGCCTGCTGCACTCGCTGTATCTCGAAAAGCAGAAGCGTATCGGGATAGGCAAAAAGCTGCTTGCGGCAGACGAAAAGGCTATGCGCTCGGCAGAGCAGCTTATAAACCGCGAGTTTGCATTCGTGCTGGAAATACCCGAAAATGAGATAGCACAGTTTATCTCCGAAAGAATAAGCCAATAAAAAATCCCCGAGGAAAGGGAGCCCCTTTGGGCAGTTCCCGCCTTTTATAAGAAACAGCTAACCCCGCAGTTGCAAAACGGCGGGGTTAAAAACTTCTATACGACACTCACACTAATGGTGACCGCCTGTTTGCGTTGACTTTTATAGATGGGCGTGGTATAATTTAG
>JAZNWG010000362.1:0-2791 GCA_045593225.1 Oscillospiraceae bacterium | reverse complement strand
GCGTCCACTTGCCAGAAAACCACATGTGGCAAAACCACTTCCAGGAAAACCACATACGGAAAATCGGCCGCAATCAAATGATATATTAAATAAATTATTTTATCAATCAAGTCAGAAGGATTACAGTAATATTTCCGCTTTCACGTTTTGAGGAACCTCAGATTGAGGAACCTCAGATTGAGAAACCTCATTTTGAGGTTCCTCATTTTCCGCTTCCCCATTTTCCGCTTAGCTCATTTCCGCTTACCGAAATTCCGCTTACCGAAAATTGGCCACAATCAAATACTAAATAATCAAATAATATATTAAATAAATAAAAAATAATAAATTATTTTATCGATCAGTCAAATCAAATACTGAGATCAAATACTGAAACTAAGTACTGAATTGACGGATAAGATAAAAATAATTTTATATTTATTGGGGAATAAATGTGCAGATAATTGCAGTTTATCCTCTGCTATCATGTGAGCAGGGAAAAATAAATGCCGCTCCCGAGATGAGAGCGGCTTTGGATAGATAAAATTCATTAAAGCTGGACAGGCTTGATGTGCCAGATATCCTCCGCATACTGCGCGATAGTTCTGTCGGAGCTGAACTTTCCTGCGCTGCATACATTCAGCCAGCACTTTTTCGCAAATTCAAGGGAATTGCGGTAATCAGCGTTTACCTTCAGCTTCGCCTTAACGTAGCTGTCAAGATCGCCGAGAACGTAATAGTGATCGGGAACGTGCCAGCTTGCACCCTCCATGAGAGCAAAATAAAGCTCACGGAATACCTTGTTTCCGCCGTCATTCACAGTGCCGTTGATAAGAGCGTCAACAACGCGCTTTATCTTCTCGTCAGCCTCTGTAATGCTTCTGGGATCATACTTCGGCATGATCTCGGAAAGCTCCTCCACTCTTGCGCCGAAGATGTAGTTGTTCTCCTCGCCTGCCTCCTCGACTATCTCGACATTAGCGCCGTCCATAGTTCCGAGAGTAACAGCACCGTTGAGCATAAGCTTCATGTTGCCTGTACCCGAGGCCTCTGTGCCTGCTGTAGAGATCTGCTCCGAAACGTCACACGCAGCAACCAGCTTTTCTGCATAGGAAACGCGGTAGTTGCTGATGAATACCACCTGAATAAGGTCCTTTGTGGCGGGATCGGAGTTTACTATCTTTGCGATCTCGTTGATAAGCTTGATGATACCCTTAGCGCGGTAGTAACCGGGAGCAGCCTTTGCGCCGAAGATATAAACTGTGGGAGTGAAATCCTTGATATTGCCGTCCTTGATCTCATAGTAGAGATACAGGATAGAAAGCGCGTTCAGCAGCTGGCGCTTGTACTCGTGCAGACGCTTGATCTGGATATCGAAGATAGCATCGGGGTTTATCTTGATGCCCTCGCTCTTTTCGATGTAATCAGCAAGCTGCACCTTCTTCTCGCGCTTTACGTCCATAAAGCGGCGCAGCACCTTTTCATCGTCTGCGTACTTTTTCAGTTCAGCCAGCTTGTCGAGGTCTGTCACCCACTTATCGGAGCCGAGCAGCTCTGTGATAAGTGCGGAAAGCTCGCTGTTGCACAGAGCCAGCCATCTTCTCTGGGTGATACCGTTGGTCTTGTTCTGGAAGCGCTCGGGGTACAGCTCGTACCACTCCTTCAGAACAGTGGTCTTGAGCAGCTCGGAGTGTATCTCGGCAACGCCGTTTACATAGGACGAGCCGAACACCGCGATATTCGCCATGTGGACAGTGCCGCCGTTGATTATCTTCATGACCTTTTTCTTGTCAGCGGGCACCTTCAGCTTGTGCATCTCGCCCTCGAACTTCTCGTTTATCATGATGATAACGTTGTATACGTCGGGAACTACCTCCTCGATAAGGCTGCCGTCCCACTTCTCGAGAGCCTCCTGCATGATGGTGTGGTTGGTGTAGGCGAACACCTTTCTTGCTATCTCGAAAGCCTTGTCGAATGTGTAGCCCTCCTCGCGGATAAGGATACGGATAAACTCGGGCAGGGCGATAACGGGGTGAGTATCGTTCATCTGAATGGAGTTGTAGTCTGCAAAGCTGTCGAGCGAGCCGAAAAGCGCCTTGTGCTTTCTGATAAGATCACGCACAGCCGCAGCGCTGAAGAAATATTCCTGACGCAGACGAAGCTTCTTGCCGTCGCGTGTTTCGTCGTTGGGGTAGAGCACGCGCGAGATATCCTCGGCATAGGTCTTGTTGTCGCTTGCAGCGGCAAAATCGCCGCGGTTGAAGCGGTCAAAGTCGAACTCCTCAGGGCTTTCAGCCTGCCACAGGCGGAGAGTGCCGACGTTCTCTGTGCCGTAGCCGATAACGGGGTAATCATAGGGAACAGCGTTTACATCGCCGTCGCCGTAGCTGATAACGACAGTATCGCGCTCGCAGCGAACTCCCCACGGGTCGCCGAACTTCTGCCAGTTATCGGCAGTTTCGGTCTGGAAGCCGTCCTTGATGCCCTGCTTGAACAGGCCGTACTTATAGCGGATACCATAGCCGTCAAGCGGCAGGTCGAGAGTAGCGGCGCTGTCTAAGAAGCAGGCTGCAAGACGTCCGAGGCCGCCGTTGCCGAGTGCCGCGTCCTCTATCTCCTCCATATCGGACAGCTTTGCGCCGAGCTCGCCGAGGGTAGCCTCAGCGTCCTTTAACAGGTCGAGGCATAAAAGGTTGTTGTAAACAGCTCTGCCCACGAGGAATTCCATTGACAGATAGCTTGCCTTTCTGCCCTTGTCGTGGGCAGCTTTGCTCTTTTCCCACGAGGGCATAAGCTCCTCCATAACAACGTC
>JAZNWG010000361.1:0-12637 GCA_045593225.1 Oscillospiraceae bacterium | reverse complement strand
CTAAGACCGCTTTGGCCTCCGACTTTACATTCCGCTCCTGCCAAGGACGCTGACGATACTTCCGGTATCGTATCCGAGGATACAACATCTGATGTAGCTTCCGAGGACAGCGATGCTGGTCTTACAGTAGAGGTCGCTGACGACGGTGCAGAGGAAAGCACAGCTGATGATACTTCAGCTGACGAGAGCGCAGCAGAATAAAAAACACGGACAGACTTTCGGGTCTGTCCTTTTTTCTAATTAAGAGAGCATGAGAAAGGAGTTTAAGATGAACTCATTGAAGCTTACGATAGTAGCGGAGCTTTATTCCGCAAGCAAAGGGCTGACGGTAAAGCAGCTCGCACAGAGGCTCGGTATCACGAAAAAGGGTATGAAGAAGCTTGATACCTCGCTCAAAGAGATGAAGAACCACGGTGATATCACGATAAAGAAAGAAGTGCTGTACCTGAGAAATGCAGGGCAGTATTTCGAGGCTACTGTTACGCGCGTAACACCGAAATCGGGCTTTATGACCGCAACAGAGGTGCCCCTTGAATATTTCGTGCGCGGCAGGGACATGATGGGCGCAATTCCGGGCGATATCGTGCTTGCGCGGAAGATCGCTGACGCTGATGAGTACAACCGCTCTCCTGTTGCGGTTGTTATGGGAATAATCCAGCCTAGCGATATGCTGCTGACAGGTGTCATAGTTCCCGAGGGCAACAAGCTGAAGGTGCTCCCCGACAAGCTGTGTGATGAGCCGCTCACTATCGCAAAAACAGGCAAGAACCTGCTCCATGTGGGAGATAAGGTAGTGTTTGCCATTAAAAAGCGCGGCGACCGCCACTTTGACCATACTGTGACGATCGTAAGCGGCTTCGGCAGCTGCGACAGCGCAAAGGCAGGCGCAGAGGCATATATGCTGGCGAACGGCCTGCATACGGAGTTCCCCGAGAACGTTCTGTACGAGGCTTCAAAATACGAGAACGATGAGCCTGACGAGGACGAGGTAAACCGCCGACTTGACCTGCGCGGCGAGGCTATATTCACTATTGACGGCGCCGATACCAAGGACATCGACGACGCTATCAGCATAGTAAAGACCGACAAGTGCTATAAGCTCGGTGTGCATATCGCGGACGTTTCGCATTATGTAAAGAAGGGCAGTGCGCTTGATGAGGAGGCATATGCCCGCGGCACGTCCATCTACTACGCCGACAGGGTAGTACCTATGCTGCCTAAGGCGCTGTCGAATGGTATCTGTTCGCTCAATCCCAATGTGGACAGGCTTGCGTTCTCCTGTCTTATGGAGGTAGGCTTCGACGGAAAGCTGCTGTCCTATAAATTCAAAAAATCCGTTATCCGCAGCCGCGTAAAGGGCGTTTATGCGGAGGTGAACAAGATACTCGCAGGCGAGGCTGAAGATGAGATAAAGGCGAAGTACGCACTTGTTATCGACAAGATACCGATAATGCGTGAGCTTGCCGAGATATTGGAGAAAAACAGGGAACAACGCGGCGCTCCTGAGATAGATACAGTCGAAAGCAAGATAATCACTGATGAAAACGGTGTTTGCATCGATATCAAGCCACGCGAGCGCGGCGTTTCGGAGAAGATAATCGAGGAGTTCATGCTTATTGCGAACAATTCCGCGGCGGCGCTTGCTATGAAGGAGAAGATACCGTTTGTGTACCGTATCCACGAGGCTCCGCCTGCAGAAAAGCTGCTGACGCTCGGTGACACGCTGACGGCGCTCGGCGTGAATCCCGAGGGTATAACTGAAAAGAGCTCAGCCGCTGACCTTGCGAGGGTGCTGAAAAACAGTGCGGACAGCGACAAGGCGTCCGTAATAAACCGCATAGTGCTTCGCACGATGATGAAGGCAAAGTACAGTGAGGAGCCCGTAGGTCACTACGGACTTGTAATGCCCGAGTACGCGCACTACACCTCGCCTATCAGAAGATACTCGGACCTTGCTATCCATCGTATTCTGACTGACTATGTTTATGCTCTTGACCATGAAAAGCTGTGCAGAAAGTACAGCGCATTTGCGGCGAGCGCAGCGCTTCAGGCTTCGAATACCGAGCTTGCTGCTGTGCGCTGCGAGCGTGACTGCGAGGAGCTCTACATGGCGGAGTATATGAAGGAGCATGTAGGCGAGGAGTTTGACGGCATGATCTCGGGCGTCAGCGCAGGCGGTATCTATGTCGAGCTTCAGAACACCGTCGAGGGCATGGTGAGCGTAGCAACGCTGCCAGACGGCGATTATGAGGTGGAGCATGGAGTTATCCTCACAGGCGCGTGCGATGGCACTATCTACACTGTCGGTGACAAGGTGCGTGTAAAATGCACCAATGTAAATGTAAACGGTGGATTTATTGATTTTGAGTTGATATGATTATAGGGGCGGATTCAATATCCGCCCGAGCAGATCGCGATATACGAAGGGGCGGAAATGGATTCCGCCCCTACATTTTTTGTTTCACATATCAATTACAACATCGTATTCTCTCAGCCACTTATCTGTCTGCAGGAAGTACGCATATATCTGCGGTACTGTCATAAGCTGGCCATACCAGTTCTTAGTAAAGCTTGCACCGTCTGTGCGAAGCATTTCCTGCACCGCGTCACGCGATACTATCTCGGTCAGGCGGCAGTCAGGAGCCTCAATACAGCGCGTGAGCCGCTCGGATAGCAGCCGCATATAGTCGGGGTTGTGGGTCTTGGGATAGGGGCTTTTTTTGCGCCACAGAACGTCCTCGGGTAAGATTCCGCTCATTGCGTGACGTACAAGCCCCTTTTCTCTGCCGCGGTAAGCCTTCATCTCCCACGGGATATTGTAGGCATACTCAACTATGCGATAGTCACAGAATGGCACACGCACCTCAAGTCCGTTCGCCATGCTCATTCTGTCCTTGCGGTCAAGGAGCGTAGCCATGAAGTATTCGAGGTTAAGCAGATACATCTCGCGCATACGGCGTTCTTCTACGGTATCGCTGTCGAGGTAGTCGGTGTGCGAGAGCGTTTCGTTGTAGGAGCGGCGGACATAGTCCTCCGCCTCTGCGGCGGTGATACCGAGGCTCATGAGCGCGGCGCGCTCAGGCACTGCCGTAGACCACGGGAAGCCATCGTAGAACAGTACTTCTTTCCTGTGATACCAAGGATATCCGCCGAATATCTCATCTGCGCACTCGCCTGAAAGCGCCACAGGAAAGCGCTTTTTGATCTCCTTGCAGAACAGATACAGCGAGCTGTCAACGTCCGCCATTCCGGGCAGGTCGCGTGCAAGCACAGCGTCGTCCAGCGCATCGGTGAGGGCAGGTGTATCAAGTACCACATCGGTGTGTTGTGAGCCGATATACTCCGCCATTTTCACTATCCATGGCGCGTCCTCGTCGGGCTGGAAGGAGCTTGCCCTGAAATTTCGATGATTGTCCTTGTAGTCTATCGACCATGTTGACAGCCGCTCGCCGCGTTTCCTGAATTCCTTGGCTGCTATCGCGGATATCACGCTGCTGTCAAGACCGCCCGACAAAAAGCAGCACAGCGGAACATCACTGACAAGCTGGCGCTTCACCGCGTCCGTTATCAGAAAACGCAGCTTTTCGGAGGTCTCCTCAAAGCTGTCGGTGTGAGGCTCGGCCTTGACACTCCAGTATTTCGATAACTTCAGACCGTCCTTGTCAAACCACGCGAAGTGCGCAGGCGGTATCTCGCTGATATCGCGGAAAACGCCGCTGCCAACGCGCTTTGCAGGCCCTATCAGCATTATATCCATAATGCCGCTGCGGTCTATCACAGGCTTTACGGCAGGGTGTTTAAGCAGTGCTTTTATCTCGCTTGCGAACACCAGTCCCTCGCTTGTGACGGAATAAAACAGCGGCTTTACGCCTATCCTGTCGCGGCAGAGGAAAAGCCTTTTTTCTGTACTATCCCACACCGCAAACGCGAAAATTCCGTTGAATAGCTTAGCACAGTCCTCGCCGTAATGAATGAACGCTTTCAGCACTACCTCGGTGTCGGAGTGCCCGTTGAAGCTCTCGCCGCGCTTTAAAAGCTCGGCTCTGATGTCCTCGGTGTTGTACAGCTCGCCATTGTACACTATCGTGTAGCGCCCCGAGGTCATGGGCTGCTTGCCGTTTTCGGGGTCTACGACTATTAGCCGCCTGTGTACGAGATACGCGCATTCGTCTGAATATTCACCGAATGCGTCGGGACCTCGTGGCGCAAGCACCGCCGCCATCGCCCTCATCGTTTCGGCCTGTTTTCTCATATCCGAGCTATATCCTATCTGACCTGCAATTCCACACATGAAATTACGCTCCTTTCAGTATTATGATACGGTATATTTTATGCAGTTTTTCAGAAATTGTCACGGCGCTTTAAAAAGGTTGCATTTTTCCTCGTTTTGGTGTATAATAAAAATGTATTGTTATTATGCTTTACAGCATTAAAGAAAGGACGTAAAAACCATGAACATAGCAGTTATCGGTCTTGGTCTTATCGGAGGCTCTATATGCAAGGCTCTGAAGGCTAATACCTTCCATCATATAATGGGTATCGACAGGGATAAGGAGACGATCCGCAAGGCGCTGGAATGCGGCGCTATCGACGAGGAGATAGACGAGAGCCGCCTTTCGGAGGCTAACCTCACTATCGTGGCATTGTACCCTATACCTACGATCGAGATGATAAAGAGGAATGCCGACAATTTCCGCAAGGGCAGTATCGTTATCGATGTATGCGGTGTAAAGAGCTATATCGTTGATGCATGTACTCCCGTACTTAACGAGCGCGGAGTCATCTTCATCGGCACTCACCCCATGGCTGGACTTGAAAACAGCGGTTTTGACTATGCGACAGCTGACCTTTTTGCAAAGGCAAGCTATATCCTCACTCCCACAGAAAGCACTCCGCAGATAGCTATCGACCTTGTATCAACGCTTGGCGCGTGCATGGGCTTCGGACAGGTGGTCATCGCAACTCCCGAGCAGCATGACATAAACATCGCCTACACCTCGCAGCTGGCGCACGTTGTATCCAATGCCTATGTAAAGAGCCCCTCGCTGTTCAGAGCAGACGGCTTCTCCGCAGGCAGCTTCCTTGATCTGACAAGAGTTGCAAAGCTCAACGAGGAGATGTGGTCAAGCCTGTTCCTATGCAACAAGAATGCGCTGCTTAATGAAATAAATATCATTATGGATTCCCTTGCGGAATACCGTGACGCAATGGAGAATGACGACATTGACACTCTGCGCGATATCCTGAGAATAGGCCGCGAGCGCAAGGAAGAAAGTATGAAATACTACGGACAGGAGCGTTAAAATGGCAAAGAAAAAGCCGCACATAAGCTACATAGTATCGCTGTGCGGTATTATGAGCGGACTTGCGCTTGTGATGATGTTTTTCCTCAGCATGATACCCTCATTCGAGTATGTAAGCCCTATCGTTTCGGGCGTACTGCTGTGGGTAGTTGCTGAGCGCCTTGGTACGAGATACGGTATATTCAGCTATATCGTTGTCTCGCTGCTGTGCCTGTTCATCTCGCCGAATTACGAGGCGAATATGATGTTCATATTCATCTTCGGCTACTATCCTATCATACGGCAGTATCTAATGAAGCTGCCGCATTTCATGCTGAGATGGCTTGCGAAGCTCGTGCTGTATGCGGCTGCAGCGATAGCCTGCTACTGGCTGCTTATAAACATATTCAATATGCAGCAGCTTTTAGAGGATATGGGCGAGCTTGGAGAATACGGAGCATGGATACTGCTTGGCATGGGTGCTGTGGCATTCGTGCTGTATGATATATTCTTAGGTGTATTTGAGCCTTTTTACAACAAAATGCTCAAACCCAAGATATCCAGAATGATGAAATAAAACCATTTTTTTCAGACATACTAAACTAAAATGACAAAGGAGAAACCACATGGCTGACAGAATACCTCAGCGCAGCGAAGTAGCTGCCGAGTACAAATGGAAGATAAACGACATCTATGCTACCGATGAGGCATGGGAAAAGGATCTTGAAAAGGCTAAGGCTGCCGCCGAAAGGATACCCGAGTACAAGGGACAGCTGTGCACATCTGCCGAAAAGCTGCTGGAATATATGCGCTATGACGATGAGCTTACAGTGCTGCTGGAAAACCTCATCAACTACGCGCAGAGAAAGAGCGACGAGGACACCCGTGAGGCTAAGTATCAGGACATGGTCAGCCGTATCGAGGTGGTGCTCGTAGGAATAAGTGGCGCGGCTGCATTCGTTACTCCTGAGATACTTTCAATCTCCGACGAAACACTTGACGACTTCTACAAGCAGTGCCCCGACATGGAGCTTTACCGCCTTTGCTTAGACAGAGTGCGCATAAAGCGCGAGCATATCCTGTCCGAAAACGAGGAGAAGATAATGGCGCTTTCGGGCGAGATGATGAGCTCTCCCGACACTATATTCTCCATGTTCAATGACGCTGACCTTAAATTCCCCGACGCGGTTGACAGTGAGGGCAATGCACATCAGGTAACACATGGAAGCTTCATTCCGCTCATGCAGAGCAGCGACAGAGCGCTGAGAAAGTCTGCATTCGAGTCGCTGTACCATGTTTATGAGGCTTACAAGAACACCTCTGCGGCGGTGCTGGCTTCCCAGACAAAGTGCCTCAACTTCCGCGCAAAGGCGAGAAAGTACAGCTCTACGCTTGAAGCGGCGCTGTCGGGAAATGAAGTCCCCGTTTCCGTGTACAAGCAGCTTATCGAGGCTGTAAACGAAAATCTCCCCTATATGCACCGCTATGTAAGACTTCGTAAGAAGCTGCTGGGCGTTGAGGAGCTGCACGCTTATGACCTTTACTGTCCTATCGTTTCCGATGTGGATTTCGAGATACCCTTCGAGCAGGCAAAGCAGGAGGTCTATGACTCGCTTGCGCCTATGGGTGAGGACTATCGCAAGATATACACCGAGGGCTGTGAGAACGGCTGGATAGACGCTTTCGAGAACGAGGGCAAGCGCAGCGGCGCGTATTCCGCTGGTGCACGTGTTCACCCGTTCGTGCTTCTGAACCATAAGGATACGCTGAACTGTGAGTTCACCCTTGCACATGAGATGGGCCATGCGATACACTCTTATCTCTCCAACAAGACCCAGCCTGTCTGCTATGCTGATTATGTCATCTTTGTTGCGGAGGTGGCTTCCACCTGCAACGAGAGCCTGCTTATGCAGCACCTCTTAAAGATCACTACAGACAAAAAGCGCAGGGCGTATCTTATAAACTACTTCCTCGAGCAGTTCCGCACAACGCTTTACAGACAGACGATGTTTGCGGAGTTTGAGCTTAAGATAAACGAAAAGACCGAAAACGGCGAGAGCCTTACAGCTGACGCTCTCTGCGAGCTTTACCGCGATCTTAATCTCAAGTATTACGGGGAGGATATCGTTATCGACAGTGGGCTTGACATGGAGTGGGCGCGTATCCCTCATTTCTACTACAACTATTATGTTTACCAGTATGCAACAGGCTTCTCGGCGGCTATCGCACTGTCGCAGCGTATTCTTTCCGAGGGCGAGAGCGCTGTAAAGGACTATATCGGTTTCTTAAGCGGCGGCTGCTCCAAGGATCCCATTTCGCTGCTTAAGGGCGCGGGCGTTGACATGAACACCGCAAAGCCCGTAAACGATGCGCTGAAGCTGTTCAATGAGCTTCTTGACGAGATGGAGGCTCTCTGCGAATAATGCAGAAGCAGTTCTCATTACAGGAGCATATCCTTATAGCGAAGGCTTCGGGGCTTTCTATGTGCGTGCTTGACAGCTCGCTCAAATGCGTATATGGCGACGGAGTTATAAATACAGGCGACAGGCTTACTGATATGCTTCATAAAAGGATAGAGCTTCCGGTCAGAAGCTGTGCCGTGGGCTGCGTCACTGTGCGTGACCGCTTTTATTGCGTGAGGATATTCCCGATATGCGAAGCGGTATCTCCCGAGCATTATCTGTGCGAGGTACTGGACAGCGGTGCTGTTACAGCGCTTGCGGACAATACCGATATATCCATGCGCACTATATCCTCGCTAAGTGCTATGAAATACCGCGTAGGGCAGGCGGAAGAGCTTTGCGATATATTAAGCCGCAATCCGTCCTTTGATGTGCAGGGTATCGCGGTGGAGCTTTCCGCAAAGCTGAACAGGCTTGGCATAATCATCGACCGTATTTCGGCCTATAACGAAATGCTGCATGCCTGCGGCAGAAAGGTGCTGTTTGACGCAGGAAAGCTGTGTGAGCGTCTTTGCGAGCGCTGCAACACCGCGCTTTCCGAGCAAGGAAAAGCTATATCCATGCCACTTTATAACGAGCCGCATTATATCTGCGCAGACGGCAGATATTCGGTGATCGCTTTTCTGAATATGATATACGACGCGCTGCTGTTTTCCGAAGCTGACAGACTGCCTCAGCCCGTAGTACACCGCGATGACAGGACTGGCAATATAGTGATAAGGATACTGAATGTTCCTGCCACTGTTTTTGATACATCTGAAGAAGCGAGACTGAGATATGAGCTTGTAAAGCGCTATGCAAAGCTTGCGGGCGGCTCGGTGGAGCTTATGGACAATATAATGATGCTGTCAGTCCCCTCGGCGACAGCAGACGAGATAGCTGTCTGCACGCTTCAGGAGGATATCGACGGCCTGTACGATGCGGAGATAGAAAGATGTCTTCTTGCGTTGGCGGCAGAGCGCGAAATGACAGCAAATGTTCAGTAGGCTGTCACATCATTATCATAATAAGACAGTAGAATAAATTGTAGACCAAAATGTTCCGCTCCCCTCAGAATAAGCCTCAGGGGAGCGATTTTTACAGGGGAGCTGATATTATGTATAAAATTCTTATAGTAGACGACGAGGAGCATATCCGCGAGGTGCTGAAAGAATACGCCGAGTTTGAGGGTCATGATGTTTCCGAGGCATGCGACGGTATGCAGGCGGTGGAGATGGCGAAGAACAACGACTATGACATCATTGTCATGGACGTTATGATGCCGAAGCTGGACGGCTTTTCCGCCTGCAAGGAGATACGCAAGATAAAGAATACCCCTGTGCTTATGCTTTCAGCGCGCGGCGAGGAATACGACAAGCTTTTCGGCTTTGAGATAGGCGTTGATGATTACGTTGTAAAGCCCTTTTCTCCGAAGGAGGTAATGGCGCGTATCAATGCCATTATCAAGCGCAGCGCAAACAGCGCAGCTCCTGCCGATACTGCCGAGACAGTGCGTTTTGAGGGCCTTGAGATAAACTTCACCTCGCGTGATGTTTACATCGACGGCGAAAAGGCCAGCCTTACTCCCAAGGAGTATGACCTGCTGTTCTATATCGTGCGCAACAAGAATATAGCGCTCACCCGAAACAGACTGCTTGAGGAGGTCTGGGGCTATGATTTCTTTGGTGATGACCGCACTATCGACACGCACATAAAGATGCTGAGAAACAATCTCGGCCCGTACCGCAAGTTCATCGTGACATTGCGCGGCATGGGCTACAAATTCGAGGTGTAATAAATGAAAAGCTTCTTCAGAAGCATCAAATTTCAGCTCTGGCTGAGATTTGAGATAGTGGTGGCTGCGATGCTGCTGCTTACGTATTTCTTCCTTGTTGCGATGTTCTCGGTGTTTTACGAGTGGATAAAGACAGACGAGATAAACCAGTCTATGAACACCGTAAAGCAAAGCTGGAACAGCGCTGACCTGAAGACTGCCGCTACAATCGAAATGGTAGCGCTTGAAAATAAGATGTATGTTGAGGTGTACTTCCCCGAGGAGAATTTCAGCGTCCCGTTCAACAACATCGGCGGCGCGTTTACCTTTGCACATTTCGCAAAGGACGAATACTGCCGCGAGGTGGACGCTTCCCCGACAGGCATCATACATCGCCGTTTCAGAGATGAGAGAGAGAAGAACACCGTCATCATGCTGTGCAGCTATCTTGGAGAGAATAAGGCTGACCCTGACGCCTATATCTTCATGAGCGCCTATATACAGCCGCTTGGTACGACCATCGAGATATTCAGGCGAATGTTCGTCATAGTATCTATGATAACGGTCGTGCTGACCTTCATAATCTCCATATTGTTTGCAATAAAGGTATCAGACCCGATTATCCGCATGAGTAAAGCCGCAAGATCTCTGCCACAGGGTAAGTATGACAGCGCTGTAGGTGAAAACGGCTTTGCTGAGATAAAGCAGCTTTCCGCAACGCTTACCGAGGCTTCAAAGGAGATAGCAAAGACGGACGGGCTGCGAAGGGAGCTTGTTTCAAATATCTCGCACGACCTGCGCACACCGCTTACCATGATAAAGGCGTATGCCGAGATGATACGCGATCTGTCGGGCGATAATCCCGAAAAGCGCGAGCGTCATGTCGGGGTGATAATCGACGAGACCGACAGGCTTACGTCGCTTGTAAATGATATACTTGACCTGTCGAAGCTTGAAGCGGGCGTATCAGAGATGAGTGTGGAGCGTTTCAATTTCGGGGAGCATTTAGGAAGTGTAGTCGCACGCTTTGATATCCTGCGCGAGAAGGAGGGTATTGACGTGCAGCTCCACGGCGGCACAAATATCCTGATAGACGCAGACCCCATAAAGCTTGAGCAGGTGGTGTACAACCTCATCAACAATGCCGTTACCTACAGCGGCGAGGATAACATCGTTGAGGTGCGTCTTTACCGTACAGTGAACAAGACGGTGCGTTTTGAAGTCACCGACCACGGCGACGGTATCTCGCCCGAAAACCTGCCCCTCGTGTGGGACAGATACTACAAGGCGAACGATCCCGGCGCTACTCACAAGCGAGCAAAAATGGGCAGCGGTATCGGACTTTCCATTGTTAAGAACATACTGGAGCTTCATGGCTTCTATTACGGCGTAAACAGCGTTGTGGGGCAGGGAAGCACGTTCTGGTTCGAGGCTCCCGATCCTCTGGCCGAAAAATAGCATAAAAATATCCCCCGAGATGATCTCGGGGGAGTTTTCGGTTATTCAGCCATTATTCTCTGAATTTCAGCAACCAGCTCATCGGAAGCTATCTCGTGAGTAGCCTCGGTGGGGTGCCAGTCAGCAGCATAGCCTGTGCTGCCGTCCTGAGGAGTAAGGCGCAGGTGGGATACCTTTGTATCGCCTGTTTCGGTAGTGTACTTCTCGACTGCGAGCTTCACAGAGGAGTACAGGCTGTCACCCATCACGCCGAGTGCGCAGATGATGTGAGCATCGGGGTTGTTTTCGCGGACAACCTTCAGGAATTCCGCATACTCGTCAGCGTACTCTGTTGCTCTTTCCTTGTTGCCGCCGCAGTAGGACGCATCATTAGTGCCGAGGTTTATTACAACGAAATCGGGCTGGAACTTCGAGAAATCCCATGTCACGGTAGTAACGCTGAAGGTGCCGTCGTAGTTGCCGTAGCTTTTTGCAAACTTCTCATATACCTTGGGGACGAGCTGGCTTGATACCTTGTTGCCGTCGCCGCTGTAGCCCGAGATGATGCCGTGGCCGCTGTAGGAAACAAGGCTGTAATCAGCGTCAAGCTTCTGCGCTGCCTTGAAAGCCCATGCCTTTGTTGCGTCCTCGGTAGATGTGGAGAAGTGGTGCTCCTTTACCTCGTCATCAACGCCGTAGCCGCAGGTGATGGAGTCGCCGATAAACTCGATCTTGAGATCCTTTTCGGCGGTGGGCTTGACATCTGTGCCTGTGACTGTTATCTTGCCGAGACCCATTGTGGACTCTGCTGCCTCGGACAGCTTCAGGATCTTAACTGTTGTGGGCTTGTCCTCTTCAGATGTTGTGAACTGGTACAGCTTTTCAGCCTCTGTGACCTGCTCGTCAGCGATCCTCTCGCCGTCTACATATACTGCAAAGCGAGCCTGCTTGTCCTTGCCCTGTGATACCATGCTGTCGCCGATAACGTTCATTTCAAAGCCTGTGCCGTTGTATGTGAACTCGATACCGCTTGCCGAAAGTGCAAGCCAGAGTATTCCGTCATTTACTGCTGTACGTCCGATAAGCTTTACATTTTCCTCGCTGGGTCTGAATGCAAAAGTTGCTGCCATTTCTTCACTCTCCGTTGTCATCACTGTGTTGTCTGTTGCTGCTGTTGTCTGCTCGCTGCTTGTGCTGCCGCCTGCGCAGCCTGTCATAAGCATAGCGGCTGCCATCAGCATTGCTGCAAAAGCTCTTTTTGTCTTTTTCATAGTTCCTCCATTAAAACTGCCGCGGAATGGATCCCGCACAAATCACATTAAAGTATATCACATATCTCAGATAAAGTCAACATGATACGGTTGTATTTTAGGAGAAATTGTGGTACAATAATGCTGTAAAAGAAAAGGAGAGAAAAAGATGTACGAACTAAACAGGGTGGGCGAGCACACCTATTATATAGACTGCAGCACAAATCTCGGAATCTACGTCTACGACGGCAACAAGGTCTGCATGATAGACGCAGGCTGTGACAACGAGGCTGCGCAGAAAGCGCTTGACCATATCGCGGCAAACGGCTGGCGGCTCGAAATGGTGTTGAATACGCACTGTCATGCCGATCATACCTATGCAAATGCATATCTGAAAGAAAAAACAGGCTGTAAGATATATTCTCCCGGCGCAGACAGTGCTATCAGCACCTA
>JAZNWG010000360.1:0-3471 GCA_045593225.1 Oscillospiraceae bacterium | reverse complement strand
GCTATGCAGGCTATTGCTGACGAAGAGGACGCAAACGGCACCGCAACTGACAACATGGTGCTGCTCACTGTAATGAACACTGCGAGCCTGCAGATAATTCCCACGACAGCAGCAGCGCTGCGAGCCACCTTCGGTGCTGCTCAGCCGATGGATATTCTGCCCTGCGTGTGGATAGTGTCAATTTACTCGTTGATAGTGACGATAGCTGCCGCGAAGCTATTCTCGCGCTTCAGCAAACGGAGGTGCAGCAATGACTGATATCATAGTCCCCTGCATAGTTGCCGCGATACTGCTTGTCGGCTTTATCCGAAAGGTAGATGTTTTTTCCGTTTTCTGCGAGGGCGCAGCCGAGGGACTCAAGACCTGCGCGGATATATTGCCAGCGCTGGTTCTGCTGATAGTGTTCATCGGAATGCTTCAGGCAAGCGGCGCTATTGAAGCGCTCACTGCACTTTTGCAACCACTGTGTGACACTGTGAGCTTCCCTGAGGAATGTATGCCGATGGTGCTGCTGCGACCTTTCTCAGGGAGCGGCGCAATCGCTGTCTACGATGAGATCGCTGCTACAAACGGAGTTGACAGCTTTGCAGGACGGGTAGCTTCAGTATTGCTTGGCTCGTCTGAGACTACCTTCTACACCGTTGCCGTATATTTCTCTGCCGCAAAAGTAAAAAACACACGTCATGCGATCCCCGCGGCGCTTACCGCCGATCTCACCGCATGGCTCGTCTGCGGCATGACAGTTATGCTTTATTTCAATTTCTGATACAAAAATCCCCTCCGATGACCCGGAGGGGATAATTACTATTGGGTATTAAGGGATCAGCCCTTTGTCATAGCCTCAACCTCAGCTGCGAAGTCGTCAGCCTTCTTCTCGATACCCTCGCCGCGCTCGTAACGAACGAAGCTGTCGATAGCGATGGAAGCGCCTGTTGCCTTAGCAACGGACTCAACGTACTGAGCGATGTTCATGGAATCGTCCTTGAAGTACTTCTGATCGAGGAGGCAAACTTCCTCAAAGTACTTTCTCATACGACCCTCAACGATCTTCTCAAGAACGTTCTCGGGCTTGGGCTTCTTGGACTCGTCATTTTCCTTCTTAACGAGGCTTGTCTGAACTGCCTTCTCCTCAGCGAGCTTCTCAGCGGAGATGCACTTCTGGCAAACGAACTGAGCGTTCAGAGCTGTTACCTGAAGAGCAACGTTCTTACCGCAAGCAAGAACCTCAGCGTCATCAGCCTTGTCTGTGTCAAGCTTAACCATTGTACCGATTCTGCCGCCATCGTGCATATAGGGAACAAGAACGCCCTCCATCTTTATGAAACGACGGATATTCATGTTCTCACCGATAGTAGCGATCTTCTCTGTCATATACTCAGCAACTGTCTGAGTGCCGCCTGCAACTGTGCAAGCGTTGAGAGCCTCAACGTCAGCAACGTCATTTGCGAGGATTGTATCAGCAATTGTCTCAACGAGGTCAAGGAACTTGTCTGTCTTTGCACAGAAGTCGGACTCGCAGTTGATCTCTACGATAACGCCGTTTGTGCCGTTAACCTTAGCCTTAACTACGCCCTCAGCTGCGATTCTGCCAGCCTTCTTAGCAGCCTTTGCAAGGCCCTTCTCACGAAGGATCTTAACAGCCTCATCTCTGTTGCCGTCAGCCTCTACCAGTGCTCTCTTGCAGTCCATCATGCCGCAGCCTGTCATTTCGCGCAGCTCTGCAACGTCCTTTGCTGTAATGTTAGCCATTTTTAATTTCTCCTTTACAACTAATGTATGTTTAAGGTCAATTTATACGAATTACTCAGCTGCTTCCTCTGCCTCAGCTGCAACAGCCTCTGCTGTGCCCTGGTTAGCGGAGATGATAGCGTCAGCCATAGCGCCTGCGATGAGCTTAACAGCTCTGATAGCGTCGTCGTTGCCGGGAATTACATAGTCGATCTCATCGGGATCGCAGTTTGTGTCAACAATAGCTACTACGGGGATACCGAGCTTCTTAGCCTCTGCAACAGCGATCTTCTCCTTGCGGGGATCTACGATGAAGAGAGCGCCGGGGAGCTTCTTCATGTTCTTGATACCGCCGAGGAACTTCTCAAGCTTCTCGATCTCGAGGTTGAGCTTGATAACTTCCTTCTTGGGAAGCAGATCGAATGTGCCGTCTGTCTCCATTGTGTGGAGCTGCTCGAGTCTTGCAATTCTTCTCTGGATTGTCTTGTAGTTTGTCATCATACCGCCGAGCCATCTAGCGTTTACGAAGTGAGCGCCAGGGCGGAGTGCCTCTTCCTTGATAGAATCAGCAGCCTGCTTCTTTGTACCAACGAAAAGAACCTCGCCGCCGTTAGCTGCAACCTCGTGAATGAAGTTGTAAGCCTCGTCAAGCTTCTTTACTGTCTTCTGCAGGTCGATGATGTAGATGCCGTTTCTCTCTGTGAAAATGTAGGGAGCCATTTTGGGGTTCCATCTTCTGGTCTGGTGACCGAAGTGTACACCAGCTTCGAGAAGCTGCTTCATAGATACTACTGCCATGTTTGTTTTCCTCCTGAATTTGGTTAAAATAATTTTTCCTCCACGGAAAAACACCGTACCGACGCCGTGAGAGCGCACCGAAGGCGGCTGTTTCCGTGTGCGTATTTGTGCTTATAGCACATTTACTGAAATATTATACCACAAACCGAATAATATTTCAAGTACAAATTTCCTGTCATTTAAACAAATTTCCGAAAAGCTTATGCTTTCCGTTTGGTGAATTTGACGGACACTCGCAGGAAACGAGGATTGTATCCTCGCCTATGACCTCGATATCGCACCATTTGACGCAGATATCCTCCGTCCGCCCGAACAGCCCGAAGCACTTGGCCCTGCCGTATATGACCAGTCTGCATATCTTCGAGGTGCAGCTGTCGAACTCGATATCGTCGGGGTAGCCCAGACGGCAGCCGTTCTTGACGTTGATTATTTCTTTGCAACGAATATCATTGAAGCTGTAAACCATATTATCACCGCCTTGGGACAATATATGCGGGTTTTTTGGCGAAAATACGGGACAGGTATCGTGCATTATGCAAAGGGACAACCACAGGGGAGGGGGAAAAGAAAAACTAAAAAACAAAAAGCCGACATTCCCCCTCCCCTGCGTATAGCGATTTTCACGGTTTCTGCAAGAAATCGCCGATGCTCCATCGGCGAAGTGACAATCGCAGTATCGACTATGAAACAGTCGATACGTGCACTCTCTTTCCCTCACCCCACCCCTTTGTCGGCTTTTTATTTTGTTTACAGCGTAGCATTGTATGAGATATCTTTGTGCGTGCAATGATATTTGTCTTTTTGCAAACATTTGTGCGTCCAGACAAAAAACGAGCAGACGCATAGGGGGCAGGAAAGAGAGTCCAGAGAGGAAAACTGGGGGAAAGGGAGATACTCGTTTTTGCGCCGGTTTTCTTTCTCCCTTTCCCCCGGGTTTCCTCTTTG
>JAZNWG010000359.1:0-4712 GCA_045593225.1 Oscillospiraceae bacterium | reverse complement strand
CCACACCAAAAAACACTTCTATCCGCACCAGTGTGCGAATTGTTGGCGTCGCCAACAATGAGTGCGCGCAGGGCGGATGCTTCGGCGGAAAAGTCCCAACGGGACTTTTTCGACGGTCTCTGACCCGAGCAAATGCTCGGGTCTTTTTTATTCTCCTATCTTCTTCAGGGTGTCCTTTCGTATCTCTTCACGTAATTCTTTGAGATACTCGGAAAAGGCGACCTTATCATCAGCATAGGTCTTGTTGAGTTCATATTCTCTTGGTATCCATGTTGACAGATCGGAAATATTGTGCTGTACAAGAGCCTCCAGGCTGTCAATGGCTTTATATATCTTTGCTTCGATAGTTTCACGCTTTGCCATTTCCTCATACAACCCGGTCATTTCAACCTTATAATTTTCAGGCAGAGCTTCCAGCCATTCATATAACAGCTTTTCCTCTGTTTTCTCATTATCTGCAGTCTTATCAAATGTGGGAATGTCGCCTGTAAAAGCTTCTCCCAGATCGTGAATTATACACATTCTGATGACCTTATCCATATCGGCTTCGGGAAATTCATCTCTCATAAAAAACGCCATCAATGTCATCAGCCAGCTATGCTCCGCAACGCTCTCATGCCTGCCGTTTCGGGTATAACAGTGACGTGTCGCATCTTTCAGCCTTTCCGCCACGCTTAAGGCTTCAAGTAATTCTCTCGCTTGCATATATGATCTCCTATCTTCTCATACGCGCCGTTCCAGTCGCGGTGTGCGTTATCCAGAACTACGCCTTTAACAGGCAGTCCTTGCAATATCCGAAGCTCGCGCTGCTGACGCTCCTCAAGGCAGGCTATGTAGCCAGAAAGGCCCTCGGCCGCTATGCTTCTTCCGTAAGCTCCGCCGCAGTGGTAATCTATCACCGCCGGCAGCCAGCCCTCGCGCTCTGCGGAGGCTTTCTCAACGCACTGCGCGATGTCGTCATTTCTGAGATATATCACCACAGGC
The DNA here is from genome assembly GCA_045593225.1 of Oscillospiraceae bacterium. Taxonomy (GTDB): domain Bacteria; phylum Bacillota; class Clostridia; order Oscillospirales; family Ruminococcaceae; genus CAG-115. The sequence continues at coordinate 3,728 of JAZNWG010000359.1, read as the reverse complement.
GACAGCGGTGCGATGATATCAGTTATCTCTCTGATATACTCAGCAGATCGCTCCTCAGGAAAGCCGAATCGCATCATCGTTTCGCACATAGGATTCTGCAGCAGCACACAGTTGAACACATAGACCGTATCGCTGTCCGCATTTTCTGCAAAACTGCGCCATTTTTCCAGCATGAGCGGCCTTTCCCTCTCCCACGGAAGAAAATCGTATATCTTATACTGCAGCACCTTGTCGAAAAGTGCTCCCGAAAGCTCCGTCAGCGGCACGACAATGCCGTTTTCCTGCTTTTCGCCTATCGCTGACAGCTGCACTTTTTCGCCCTCGGGAAGAGCCGCAAGCTCCTCGTCTGTAAGATATGCGCTGAACTCGTAGTCCGCAGGGTGATCTCCGCCGCCCTCGTCAACGAATACAACATGCTTTCCTTGCTTCTCCAGCATATCCGCGACAAATCTCGAGGTAGTGCTCTTGCCGCTGCAGGGCAGCCCCTCTATTATGTAAAGTCTGCTCATAAATTCTCCTTACCCGTAACGCTGCAAAAGCTCTTCAATGGTAGGCTGATGCTCTTCAAGACGATATTCCCTGCCGTAGTCGTCGCGGCTAAGGAAGCGGTGCGTGAACAGCTCGCGGCGCAGCGTCGCGGGATCACCAAAGGTATGCCACTCATTTAAAAGCACATTTACTTCTTTTTCAGTGTAGGTCCTGCTGCTGTCAAACCTTTCTGCAAGGTACAGCAAAGCATATAATTTCATCTTTCTTTTCGAAGGATATGAAGTAAGCCTGCCTTCGCCGTCAAGAAAGCTTTTCAGTATCGTTTTCATGTTTGCTCCTTTCCCCCGATCAATTGCTTATCATTGGCTTAATTATATCAGCCAAAGCTTTGTTTGTCAACGCAGCCCTTGACTTTTCACAAAAAATGGTACATAATAAAGTATAGAAAGGCTGTATTTACTGCACGATCCGTTCCAGTAATTTGCACCAAAAATTCACAATCCGCACATACGGCTGATATCTTTGTACGATAGAATAAAATCAGCATCAAAATATAACGGAGGGATCTATGAAGAACAAAAAATGGCTGAGTGTTGCTATTGCCTCGGCACTGCTGATGACAGGCTGCACAGGCAATAACGACAGCTCTTCGCAGAGCGAAGGCGGCACTGCTCCCGACACACAAAGCAAGCCTGCTGTGGTATCCGACGCAGAGGACATCACGCTTATTGACGGAGCCTCGCTTTTTTCCGAGCGCGATCTCGAGCACAACTACCTCGAAAGCAAGTGCGAGACCATCACTCTTGACGGAGCTACAGCACAATGCGACAGCTCCGATGTTTCGATATCGGGCGGAAATATAACCATCAGCGCCGAAGGCAATTACCTCATTCGCGGCACGCTCACCGACGGCTCGATAACGATAAACTGCGACAAAAAGGAAAAGGTGCGCCTTATCCTTGATAACGCAGATATAACAAGCAGCAGTAACGCCGCTATCTATGTGGCGCAGGCTGACAAGGTATTCATCACGCTTGCGGAAGGCAGCGAAAACTCGCTTAAAAGCAATGGCTTCTCCGCAGCCGCTGAAAGCAATGTTGACGGCGCGGTATTCTCTAAAGACGATCTTACAATTAACGGCAGCGGCAAGCTTACTGTCACAAGCAGCTCCAACGCGATCGTTTCCAAAAACGACCTTGTGATAACAGGCGGCATATTCGACCTTGATGCAGGCAATCACGCTCTAGCAGGCAAGGACAGCGTCTGCATATACACCGCCGAGATGGCCATAAAGAGCGCCAAGGACGGTATCCATGCAGAAAATAACGATGATGCGACGCTAGGCTCGCTGTATATTCGCGACGGCAAGTTCAGCATAACTTCAGATGGCGATGGTATCAGTGCAGCGACTGCGCTGCAAATAGACGGAGGCAGCTTCGATATAGTGACAGGCGGTGGCTCAGAGGGCAGCACAGCAAACAGCTGCAAGGCAATAAAATCAACAGGTGCTATGGCATTAAATAACGGCACATTCACACTCAACAGCGCAGACGACGCAGTGCACTCCGACGGCGCTGTAACTGTTACAGGCGGCAGCTTTGAGGTTAAAACAGGCGACGACGCATTCCATTCGGGCGACCTGCTGACGATCACAGCGGGACTTATTGATGTTCCCGACAGCTATGAGGGCTTTGAGGCGCTCAGTATCGATATCAGCGGAGGCGATATCACACTCGTTTCAAGCGATGACGGGCTTAATGCCGCAGGCGGCAATGATGACAGCGGCTTCGGCGGACGCGGCGGCGATATGTTTGCGCAAGACCCTGACTGCTATATCAACATCTCAGGCGGCTCGCTCAGAGTAAACGCAGGCGGTGACGGTATCGACAGCAACGGCGCTATAAACGTAAGCGGCGGCGAAACTTATATTTCAGGCCCGACAAGCAGCGGCAACAGTGCTCTCGACTACGGCAGCGGCGCGACTGTTACAGGCGGTATTTTCCTGGCGGCAGGCACACAGCAGATGGCGATGGGCTTCAGCAAGGCAGAAAATCAGGGCGCGGCACTGCTGAACGTAGGCAATCAGGCAGCAGGCACGCTTGTAAAGCTCTGTGACACAAGCGGCAAGGAGCTTTTAACATGGACAGCGGACAAGGAATTCTCTTCGCTTGCTGTCACCTGCCCCGAGATGCAGCAGGGCGAAAGCTACACTCTCTACTGCGGAGACAGCGCGAATGAGTTCACCCTCGACAACCTTATCTATGGTTCATCGGGCGGCTTCGGCGGCATGGGCGGAGGCTTCGGCGGTGGCGGAATGGGCGGCCACGGCGGTGGTTTCGGAGGAGGCATGGGCGGCTTCGGAAACATTGAGCGACCCGATGATTTCGGTGACTTCACACCACCCGAGGACTTCGGGGATATAACTCCTCCCGAGGGCTTTGAGAATATGACACCTCCTGAAAAGCCTGAACAAATGGCATAAAATAACGGCTGTACCAAGCGGTGCAGCCGTTATTTTTATTTTACTTCCTCGTAGGTGAGCTCGAATATCTCCTGCTTCACTACGTAAACATCGCGTTCTTCGCCGTTTGCATAGCACAGCATATCGCCCTTATCGCCTGACATATATGTCTCGTAATCCCAGCGGGTGAATACCTTTGTGTGCTTTGTAAGAGGCCTTGCATATATCTCCGCACCTGCCCCCGAAATACACTTCTTTGCATAAGGCATAAGCTGCACAGATGTGCCGCCGTTCATATTGATAGCACAGGGAGCGTACTCGAATTCCTTTGTGAAAGGCTCGTCAGTAACGGTGTAGCGCTGATGAAGCGTTTCACGCTCTGCTAGGTAAGCCTCACCGCGTACGCCTATCATTATACAGATATCATCGGAAGCTGTCGCAAGAACGTCGCCCTCCAGTGTACGAAGCTTAAGCTCCGTGCCTGCTGGGAATACATCTGTCGATATGATGTAGCCATACTCACCACACTTTTTGCGATAGCGCTGAAGTTTTGTGATATCGCCGTGGTCATCAGTGTAGCTGACGGTATCGTAGCCATCATAATACTCCGCAAGCCTTGCGCGGAAATACGCCTCGATATCGCCATCGGGATACTCTGCAAGGAACTTGTCGAGGCTGATAAAGCCGCCTGCCTTGGTGAAATGCCCGCCGCCGTTGCCGATTCCGCGGGAGACGAAGTCCGCAAGCTCGTTCGCCGCAACATCGAGTGCACAGCTTC
>JAZNWG010000358.1:0-2611 GCA_045593225.1 Oscillospiraceae bacterium | reverse complement strand
CGACGCGCTCGCAATGCTGCCGTATCAGATAATAGCAGAGGCTGCGCTGAAAAAGCGCATGAATGCTGACGCTGCGCTGAAGATAATTGCGCTTCTCGGCGAGCGCGCAGGTGTCTTCGGCATGATAGGCGGACAGGTGATAGATACCGAAAATGAGGGCAAGGAGCTTCCGACGAATATACTGCTGGAAATGTACCGTATGAAGACAGGCGCACTGCTTGATTTCTGCTGTCGTGCGGGCTGTATCGCGGCAGGTGCAGGCGCTGAAAAACAGCTTGCTGCATCGGAGTACGCGAAGAAGCTGGGACTTGCTTTTCAGATAGTTGACGATATACTTGACGTCACGGCAGACGAAAAGCTGCTGGGAAAGCCCGTAGGCAGTGACGCGGACTGTGGCAAGCATACATACGTCGCAGCGGAGGGTCTTGAAAAGGCACGCGCAGAGGCTGAAAGACTGACAAACGAGGCAATAAAAGCGCTTGACGCTTTTGAAGATACAGGATTTCTTGTGGAATTGACTGAATTTTTACTGAAACGAAATTATTAAGCTGCAAAGGTTGTAACATTATGGATTTTTTAATGGCTAATCCCATTCTGTCGGTAGGCGTTATCTCTTGGTTTGCCGCACAGATAATCAAGACGATAGTTCACGCTATCCAGGCGAAATCTTTCGATCCCGAGAGATTTGTCGGCGCAGGCGGTATGCCCTCGTCACATTCGTCGCTGGTAGTATCGGTAGTTATCTACACGCTGAGGGTGGAGGGCTTCAAGAGCCCGTTCTTCGCGTTTGCCATGCTGCTTGCGGCTATCGTTATATATGACGCTATGAGCGTGCGCTACAATGCGGGACTTCACGCAAAGGAGCTCAACCGTATGCGTAAGATCATCGACGAGATGGACGATGAGATCTCGCAGCTGAGCGGAGCGGACGAGGAGGACATCGAGGAGCTGTCCGATCAGAAGGACCTTAAGGAATTCCTCGGTCACACACCTATAGAGGTGCTTGCGGGAGCTATGCTCGGTATCATCATTGCGATGATATTCCCCAAACCTTAAATTGTTTTCGGAGGGTCGGAATGTATCTCGACGACAATATAAACCACGACATTATTTCAAATATGACGCTTCCGCAGCTCAAAGCCCTGTGCCGTGAGCTGCGGGGCTGTATTTTAAAGACAGTGACGCAGACAGGAGGACACCTTGCTTCAAACCTCGGTACGGTGGAGCTTACTGTGGCGCTGCACTATATTTTTGATGTAAAGACAGACCGTATCCTGTGGGACGTGGGACATCAGGCTTATGCGCACAAGCTGCTTACGGGCAGATATTCGCGCTTTGACACGCTTCGCAGCAAGGGTGGTATCTCGGGCTTTGCAAGAAGGAACGAGAGCGCGGCTGACGCATTTGTTTCGGGGCACAGCAGCACCTCGATCTCGGCTGCCTGCGGAATTGCCACTGCGATGAAGCTTCGCGGCAGCAAGGGCAGAGTTGCGGCAGTCATCGGTGACGGCGCGTTTACGGGCGGCATGGCTTATGAGGGACTGAACAACGCCGCAAAGAGCCATACAGGTCTTGTAATGGTGCTGAACGACAACGCAATGAGCATATCCAAAAGCACAGGCGCACTGGCGAGATACCTCTCGCATATCAGAGCGACAAGGAAATATTACTGCGCAAAGCAGCAGTTCAAAACGGCGTTATCAAGCGTTCCGCTGGTGGGCGAGCGCCTTGAAAGGGCTGTAAGAGCCGCAAAGAACATCGTCAAGGATATGATCTACGGCACAGGCACGATGTTTGAAAACCTCGGCTGCGCATATATCGGCCCTGTAAACGGACATAATATGGAGGATATGATAGAGGCGCTGGCTGTTGCGAAGATGATGAACAGACCCTGCGTCGTTCATGTGTTCACGACAAAGGGAAAGGGCTACAAGCCCGCGGAGGAAAATCCGGGCGAGTACCATGCAGTTTCGCGCAGATGTGCCGATGAAAAGCCGCACGCTCCCGAGGTGAGCTTCTCCGAAGGCTTCGGACTGGAGCTTGAGCGCCTTGCAAGGAGCGACAGCAAGATATGCGGTATCACAGCGGCAATGAAATACGCGACAGGACTTAACTATTTCAGCCATTCTTTTCCTGAGCGCTTTTTTGATACAGGCATTGCAGAGCAGCACTCGGTGACCTTTGCGGCAGGACTTGCGACAGAGGGAATGCTGCCTGTATTCGCGGTGTATTCTACATTTCTGCAGCGCGGCTATGACCAGATAATTCACGACTGCGCTATTGAAAATACGCATATCGTGCTTGCTGTGGACAGGGCAGGCTTTGTCGGCGAGGACGGCGAAACGCATCAGGGCATATTCGACGTGCCGATGCTTTCGCAGATACCGAATGTCACGATATTCTCCCCTGCAAGCCTTGAGGAGCTTCGCCGCAGCTTAAAGCGCGCGATATACGACACCAAAGGCATTGCGGTGGTGCGTTATCCTAAGGGCTCGGAGTACAGGAAGCTTTTGCACCCTGCGGCTGATATCGCGTACAGCGGCAAGCGAAGCAAGACTCTCGCCGTAAGCTACGGCTGGATATCCGCATGGCTTGACGAGGCTGCGGACAG
>JAZNWG010000357.1:0-2329 GCA_045593225.1 Oscillospiraceae bacterium | reverse complement strand
CCTACGTAGTAAACGTTGATTTGTTTATTTTGATATAAGGGGAAGGGGACATCAGTTCTCGTATAAATACAGAAAGGTGAAAGAAAAGTGTTTAATCTGTTCAAGCTACATTCAATAAAGCTGCCGCATTTCAGCGCGTCTGAAGATCAGATGACCCGCAAGCTGAAGCCGCCGTCTGTCGTGCATATAAGTATGGCGCAGCACATCGGTGCTCCGTGCGAGCCACTGGTCGCTGTCGGCGATTATGTTAAGGTCGGTCAGAAGATCGGCGATACAGAGGCGTTTATGGCTGCACCTGTTCATGCGAGCGTCAGCGGCTTTGTCAAGGAGATAAAGGAAGTCGTAGCTCTCAACGGCAGGAATTGCAAGACTATCGTCATAGAGAGCGACAACCGCATGCAGCAGTCCTCCGACATCAGGCAGCCTGTAATAAACAGCCGCGAGGACTTCATAAGGGCTGTGCGCGAGAGCGGCGCTGTCGGTCTTGGCGGAGCAGGCTTTCCTACTCATGTAAAGCTTGCGTTCGATCCTGAAAAAACTCCTATCGACACACTGCTTGTAAACGGCGCAGAGTGCGAGCCTTACATAACCTCAGATTACCGCGAGCTTATGGAGAATTCCGACGCTGTCATTGGCGGTATCAAGCATATCATGAAAAATCTCGATATCCCGCGTGCCATTATCGGTATCGAGGAGGATAAGCCCGAGGCTATCGAGAAGTTCAGAAAGCTCACTGCTCCCACGCCTGCGATAAAGGTGGTAAAGCTGCCGTCTTCGTATCCGCAGGGCGCAGAGAAGGTGCTGGTGCACTCGCTTACGGGCAGAGTGGTGAAGGAAGGCAAGCTTCCTGCCGATGTAGGCTGCGTCGTGATGAACGTGTCCACAGCAGCCTTTATCTACAGCTATATCAGGACAGGTATGCCGCTTATCAACCGCAGGATAACGGTTGACGGCAATATCGTGAATGCTCCTGCGAATTTCAGGATAGCAATAGGCACTCCGCTGCATGATGTTGTAGGTGCTGCAAGCCTTTACAAGGATCCCGAAAAGGTGATCCTCGGCGGCCCTATGATGGGCGCGTGCGCATTCGATCCCGACACTCCGCTGTCAAAGACAAACAACGCGGTGCTGCTTTTCAGCGATGCACCGATATATAAGGAATCCCCCTGTATCCGCTGCGGCAGATGCGTGAGAGCCTGTCCGATAAATCTTATGCCGACAGAGCTTGAGCACGCTTATGACGCGCGTGACGCGGCTGCGCTGAAGCGCTACAAGGTAGGGCTTTGCATGAATTGCGGCTCCTGCAGCTTCGTGTGTCCCGCAAAGCGTTCGCTCGCAGAGAAGAACCAGCTTGCAAAGGACTTCCTGAGAGCCGAAGAAAGTAAGAAAAGTGAGGTGTCGGGCAAATGAATAAGCTTATCGTAGAACCGTCACCGCATATAAGGAGCAATGTAACCACGCGCAGCATAATGCTCCACGTTATAATCGCGCTTTGTCCTGCGCTGATAGCGGCTATCGTGCTGTTCGGCGTGCGCGCGCTGACGCTTACAGTCATCTGCTGCGCAAGCTGTGTGCTGTTTGAGTACCTGTTCTGTCTGGTTACAAAAAAAGCGCGCACTACCTCCGACCTTTCCGCTGTCGTTACAGGAATGCTGCTTGCATTCAATCTCCCTGTCGAGATACCCGAGTACATGGCTATCATCGGCTGTTTCGTTGCGATAGTTATCGTAAAAATGCTGTTCGGCGGCATCGGACAGAACTTTGCAAATCCCGCTGTTACAGCGAGAATAGTGCTTATGCTGTCCTTCTCCTCCGCTATGACCACATGGACGCAGCCCTTTGCATATCAGGGAGCTGTTGACGCAGTCACCTCTGCGACTGCGCTTACCGCTGCTCCAGAGGAGCTGCCCACACTTATGCAGATGTTCCTCGGCGACCGTCTCGGCTGTACAGGCGAGACCTGCGTGCTTGCGCTGCTGCTCGGCGGTATCTACCTCGTGGTAATGAATATAATCTCGCCCGTAACGCCCTGCGCGTTCATCGGCACAGTCGCAGTGCTGGCGCTCTTTGCAAACGGCGGTGACGCAACGGCTATGCTGTACAGCGTCATGTCGGGCGGACTTATGCTCGGCGCTATCTTCATGGCTACCGACTATTCCACAACTCCGCTTACCTTCTGGGGCAAGCTCATCTTCGGCGTCGGCTGCGGACTTCTTACCTTTGCGATAAGAGAGTTTGCGTCTATCCCCGAGGGCGTGTCCTATTCGATACTGCTGATGAATATCCTTACTCCCTACATAGACAAAATTACTGTCCCGAGAGCATTCGG
>JAZNWG010000356.1:0-5123 GCA_045593225.1 Oscillospiraceae bacterium | reverse complement strand
ATCCTACAGGAACTGCTGACGGAGCATTTGAGCTGAAGTTTTACGATAAAGATGGCGATCTTGTGTCGAACACCAGCATGGATTACGCGATGCGTTCATCTGTCGGCGGCGCTTTAGGCAGCGGCGAGGGTATCAACTACTTTGTTGGTAATACCGATTACGCTGATGCTGGTTCGATACAGAATGGTGGCTCGTCCGGTGAAGGTGATGTTATCCCCGGCCTTGGCAACAGTCAGGCCGCAAGATACGACACGCGCCTCTCGGGCAGCAAGAATATCGACTTTATCCAGATCCACAACGTGGTTAAAGATAATACCTATACAGGAACAGGCGTGAGATATCTTATCGAATGTTCCGCAAGTGGCTTAAACTCAAACCCTATTATTAATACAGGTGTTGACGGAACAGTTCCAGCCGAAGATGTTGCATATCTGCAGTATAAGTTCCGCTTTGTAAACAGCAACAACTACAAAGAGATAGATGGAACAGGCGCTGACGGTCAGACATATACCTATAAGATATATGATGATGCCAAGATAATTGATTGCGGTTATGTTAATGCGGATTTTGCCCATCTGACTGATTCCGCTTTTGAAAATTACAGACTCTATACTCCCGCGTCTGACAGCACATACAACAAGTATTCTGTTGAGCAGACAAGCGGAAATATCGTAAGAATCGGTATCCCGTTCGTTCAGAACAATAATTTTTACATGAAGGGCTTCCAGTCATCTGTGTTCACAAGATTCTATGTTGTATTTGAGAGCGATCCCGGTCTGAGTGTCAGCTCATTCGGCAGCAACGGAGGCACCGGAAAGTATACAGCATATCCTATGCTGGAAGATGACGGCACACTTTCGGCCGATGAATTTAACCTTAACATCTATGGCGCTTATGTCTATGAGAAAACACTGAAGGCAGGATCGTGATCATGATGAAATATTTGAAAAGACTTTCAAAGTGGCGCAATTCCTCGGGCTTTACGCTGGTTGAGGTCGTTGTGTCAACGGCGTTGCTTGGTGTTCTCATTGTCGGTATTCTATTGTTTATGGCTCCCGTCTTCGGCATCGTAGATAACAATGAGGTAAACCAGAAGGCAGACCGCTCAGCGACAACGATGGAGCTTTACCTGTCGAAGTCGCTTCGCAGCTCGCTTTTTGTAAAGGTGTTCACCGGCGCTACGCTCGATGACATCAATGATTCCAGCGGTGCTATCTATACCGATGACCAATTCGAGGCCATGAAGCAGTTTGCGACTGATAACAGTGCTAACTATGAGCTCCGTTGCATCAGCATCAAGTATGTTGAGGATACAAACCCTCGTAACAACAGCACTAGCAACAATCCTCACAAGTATATGATGTTCAACGAGAAGGTCGATACATCTTACTATATGCTTGATACCACAAAGACAGAGCTCGTCTTCGATAATTGCTTTTACGAGGATATATATCCCAAGTTTACATTCCGCCGTAATCCCGTTTGCTTTGACAAGGACGGTAACGTGATCGCTGAGACCTATGATGAGGACGGTAATGTGACCCCCAAGCACGAAGATGAGAACGGAGTCAAAGCTGACCCCTGGCCTCACGATGCCTCTACCAATTATACCATGACATTGTATCCTGTACTTGAGATGGATATCGACATCTACGGTGATGAAAGCATGGACATAAGCTCCAGAGCGTTCTTTGGCAAGAGCTACATCGAGGTCAACAACGTAAAGAGCCTGCAGCTCAACAGCAAGGGTACTTATGTTATCCATGAGCCTGAGGCAATTACAGATGGCAGCACAAATAAAGATATCTATATCTTCTATGTTGCAAGAAAAACAGGCGTTGCTGTAGGATCTACATCTTCCGCAACATCTTCAACATCATCATCTGTTGCGTCCTCTTAAGTAAAAAAATATCGGGGCGGCAAGCCCGCCCCGAATATTTTGTTTTAAATTATTGTGATAGCCCCACAGTAATGCAGGGCTATCAGAGTTATTTATTACATAAGACTCATATACCAGTTGACTATGATATCACCCGCGAGCCATGCAGTGGTTATTCCGATGGCGAGGAACGGGCCGAATACCATGTGTCTTGAATACTTTACTTTTTCTACATAGTCTTCCTTGATATAGATCTTGAAACCGCCTTCGGTCTCGTCTGTAAGGTTTTCACGCAGTGCCTTGCTGAGTGCGGATTTATCGGGGATTCCCTTCCAGGCATTTTCATCGAGGAACTCCCATTCAATATCGGGCTTTCCGTCGCTGATGCTTCCCACGATTATATCATCGTGACCGCTCTTGATGTATCCTACATCTCGGTCAAGCTGATCCTGATACCAGTCCATTGCGATCTTCTGTATCTGTTCGATGGCTGCAAGCTCGGCCTTGTGATCGCGGAACTTCTTTACAGCTCCGTATATCGCACCGAGTACAATACCGATAAACAATCCCGGGAACACCTTATATCCCAGCAGGAGCGACGCGCCAAGCATGAGCTGAAGGTCGCCGCCGCCCATTCCGCCGATAAGCACGAGCACTAAGAAAAGCACGCCGACAACGCCCATTGCGATAAGGCGCTCGTACCACTCGATGGTATGTATCTCGCTGAAAGGCAGGAAGAACGCTGCGATAGCGATGACTGCTACGGTAGCGCTGCACCAGTAGGGGATCTCGAAATGGTCGATGTCGATGCAGCTGAGCACGATGAGTATCGGGAACAGCACAAAGGCAACACCAAGCTCCCACCAGCACTGTGCCAGACCGAATCGCAGGTAAGCAAGTGTATATACGATCGCGGTGATCGCTTCAACGATCATGTAGCGAGGCGATATCTTTGCCTTGCAGAAGCGGCATTTTCCGCGAAGGATAAGCCAGCTGAAGATAGGGAACATATCGTACCATTTAAGTCTGTTTCCGCAGCTGAAGCAATGCGAGGGCTCGGTGATAAGGGATTGCTTTAACGGAGTGCGGAGTATCACCACATTTAGGAAGCTGCCTATGACTGAACCGAAAACAAAGACTATTACACAGTATACGATCTCAAATAAAGTCATTATTGTGACCCCTTTCTATTAAGATAGTACTATTCTATCACATATATTGTTTTTTTGCAAGCAAATTCGGAGGTAGCGGCGAAAGCCGTATCTCGGATAGCATAAATTTCTCTGTCGGCGCGTGTCGGCAAAATACGGAGCATAGCTCCGAATATCCCGAAAGGAAGAAAAACCAGATGGCTGCCCCGATCAAAAACCTACCCATAGGTAAAATCCTTGTTGAAAACGGCTTTATCAACGAAGCACAGCTGGAAGACGCTCTCGAAAAGCAGCGCGCTTCCGAAGGCAAGATGCTTGGTGATATCATGCTGGAGATGGGACTTGTTTCCGAGACCCAGCTTGCTCAGGCGCTTTCGATAAGACTTAAAGTACCCTTTGTTGACCTTTCAACAACACCTATCAACCGTGAAGCGGTTATGAAGATCCCCGAGGAAAAGGCTAAGGAAAAGCTTGTACTCGCGTATGCAATAAATAACAATCGTCTTATGGTCGCTACAAACGACCCAATTAACTTCTACATATTCGAGGAGTTAAAGGTGCAGACAGGCATGGAGATCGTTCCGCAGATCTCCACAAAGACAGCCATTAATGAAGCTATCGGTAAGTTCTACTCGCAGCAGCAGGTAGATAGTGCCGTTAACGAGCTGAATGACGGCGCTCAGGGCGAGGAGCTCTCTGCCGAGCAGCAGGAGTCCGGCGAGCGTATTGACAACGCGCCTATCGTTAAGCTGGTTAACATGATGGCAGAAACAGCATTCCGTCTGAAGGCGACAGATATTCATATTGAGGCGTTCAAGACCAGAACCAGGATCCGTTTCAGAATGGACGGTGAGCTGGTAGAGCAGGATATGAAGGTTCCGATCGCATTCCATAACTCTATTATTACCCGTATCAAGATCCTTGGCGGTATGAACATCGCCGAGAAGAGAATCCCGCTTGACGGCCGTTACAGTATGATCATTGACGGCATTCAGCAGGACTTCCGTGTATCCACTATTCCTTGTGTATGGGGTGAGAAGTGCGTTATCCGTCTGCTTTCGTCTGCTGATGAAAAGACAAGAAGGATCACCGACCTCGGTATGACCGACTACAACTACGAGATGTACAAGCAGATCATTCGTTGCCCCAACGGCGTTATGCTGGTTACAGGTCCTACAGGTTCAGGTAAGTCCACAACCCTGTATGCTACTCTCGGTGAGCTTTCCCAGCCTAACGTAAACATCGTAACGGTTGAGGACCCTGTCGAGAAGCGTATTGACGGCGTTAACCAGTGTCAGATCAATGACAAGGCAGGTATGACATTCGCAGCTGCGCTCCGTTCTATCCTGCGTCAGGACCCTGATATCATAATGGTCGGTGAGATCCGTGACGGTGAGACCGCCGATATCGCTATCCGTGCTGCTATCACGGGACACTTTGTTCTTTCGACACTGCATACAAACGACGCGGCTTCCACTATTGTCCGTCTGGTAGATATGGGCGTTGCGCCTTACATGGTTGCTTCCTCCGTTGTAGGTATCATCGCTCAACGACTTATTAAGCTGCTTTGCAACGAGTGCAAGGAAAAATATACTCTTACAGACCCCGCAGATCTCCGTCTTGTAGGCAAGACACAGCCTGTTGATATTTATCGTCCCAAGAAGGGCGGCTGCAAGGCTTGCAGAAATACGGGCCATGCAGGTCGTACCGCTATCCATGAGATCATCGTTACATCTAACGATATCAAGGAGCTTATCTCCGCGGGCGCTACCGCTGAGGAGATCGGTGAGCAGGCTAAGAAGAACGGCACAAGACTGCTGCGTGACAACGTAACAGAGATGGTGCTTGCAGGTCGTACGACCATGGACGAGCTTGTAAAGGCTACATATACCGTATAAAAAGGCTGACAAAAGCAAATATGCTTTCGTTATCCTTTGGGAATATGCATTTTGTTTCATTTTATTTCATATTTATTTTTTATTTAAAGGAGAGTTCAAAGTGGAAGGTAATAACAACATCATGGACATCAACCGTATTCTGGACGAGGCAAGAGAGCTTGGCTGCTCGGACTTGCATTTTACCGCAGGTCTTCC
>JAZNWG010000355.1:0-1900 GCA_045593225.1 Oscillospiraceae bacterium | reverse complement strand
CTTTGACCACTTCAAGGACAGTAACTACAAGCACACACGCTGGCGTGCTATGATGCAGGACACAGACAAGATCGACAGCTACGTCGAGAATTATGTAATTCCTTTCTGCGAGCGCTATGACGATAACGACTTTGTCTGGAGCATCGACCTTATCAACGAGCCTGACTGGGTATTCGAAAACGCAGAGTGCGGTCAGCTCTCGTGGGACTGCCTCGGTGATTACTTTGCAAGAGCCTGCGCAGCTATCCACGAGAATACCGATGATATGCTGGTAACGATAGGCTTTGCGATAATCAAATACAACAGCGACAAGTACGAGGGCGACTACGGCTCGGACAAGTTCTTACAGAGCCGCTACGACAACGAAAATGCGTTTATCGACTTCACCTCTGTCCACTACTATGACTGGCAGGCGACATGGTTCAACTGCCCGTTCCTGCTGACAGCGGAGGAGTTCGGAATAGACATGAGCAAGCCCCGCGTTATCGGCGAGTGCTCTCATACAGGTATCAAGGCGCTGAAAAACATCAAGCCTATCGAAGACTGCTACGAGTGGGCATACAACAACGGCTATAACGGCGTTCTAGCATGGACAGACCGCGACCTGTTCGCAAGCTCCGACGGCATTGAGCAGTGGGCTTGTGTACAGCTTGCAGGCGAAAGAATGACAGCTATCCTCGATGGAACATACGTTCCCGAGGCAGACGCAGCATAAGGAGGAAATCATGGTAAAGCACATCGTAATGTGGAGATTTAAAGAGGGCGAGCATGACAATATGCTGCTGTTCCGCGAAAAGCTTCTGGCGCTCAAAGGTCAGATACCCGAGATACGCGCAATGGAAGTCGGCATAAATATCAATCCCAGCGACCGCAGCTATGACGCTGTTCTGGTGTCGGAGTTCGACAGCATGGAGGATCTTAAGGCTTACAGCGTTGATCCTCGTCACGTTGCGGTTTCGGATTTCTGCAAGTCTATCCGTACCGAGTCCGCAAGCTGCGACTATGAGTTCTGATAAGCGCGTCTTTCACGAGTTTCCGCCGCTTTTCAACGCAAGCTCAAGAGTGCTGATACTCGGCTCTATCCCCTCACCAAAATCGCGGGAGCAAGGCTTCTACTATATGCACCCACAGAACCGCTTCTGGCGCATGCTGTGCGAGGTTTTAGACGAGCCGCTGCCCTCCGACATCGACGGACGAAAGCAGCTCTGCCTGCGCCGCAGGATAGCCCTGTGGGACGTGCTGGAAAGCTGCGAGATAGAGGGCGCGTCGGACAGCTCGATAAAAAACGCAAGGCCGAACGACCTTTCGCGCATATTCGGGGCGGCAAATATAAAGGCGGTATTCACGACAGGCAAAAAAGCTCACACGCTGTACTGCAGGTTCTTTGGCGATTGCTTGCCCGAAGCGATCTGCCTCCCCTCGACAAGCCCTGCAAACAGGACTGTTTCAGAGGCTAAGATGTTGGCAGAGTACAGGAAGATAGCGGAATATTTATAGAGGAAAAGGACTGTTTTAGTGCGTCCGCCATACAGAATTTATTAACCCCGCCGTTTTGCAACTGCGGGGTTAGCTGTTTCTTGTAAAAGGCGGGAATTGCCCAAAGGGGCTCCCTTTCACAGTCCTTTTTGTTTTTAATAATTCTCCGCCCGTACCTCAAAGAACGCCTTAGGATAGCCGCAGACAGGACATTTTTCGGGAGCCTTTCTGCCCATCACGAGATGACCGCAGTTTCTGCACTGCCACATGGCTTCGCCCGTCTTTTCAAACACACGCTGAAGCTCGGTGTTGCTGAGAAGCTGCAGAAAGCGCTTTTCATGCTGCTCCTCGATATCGGCGACCATGCGGAATTTCGCCGCTATGTCCCTGAAGCCCTCCTCCTCAGCCTCCTGTGCGAACTTCT